>JBIPMZ010000233.1:0-4035 GCA_044376165.1 Cyanobium sp. | reverse complement strand
CACCATCGACCTGCAGAAACTGCTGCTGGATCGCATCCGCTCCCAACCGGACGAATGGGCCGAGAAGGTGATCGCCATGGAAACGCGAATGGCGGAGCGGCAGCTGGATCGGGGCCTGAACTACCTCAAGAGCAAGCTGCTGCCCCTGGTGGAGGGGCCAGAGGGATTGGCCGGCGACTGCCGGCGCCTGATTCAGGACTTCGTTCAGAAGCATCCCGACAAAGCTGATCAGACCCTGGTGCTGATCGGCCGGGCAGGTGGCCTTTTCCCCTTCTTCCGCTCCTCGGCATTGCTGCGGCACCTCGACGGGCAGACAGGGAATGTGCCTGTGGTGCTGCTCTACCCGGGCACGAAACAGGGACCGACGTCCCTGTCGTTCATGGGCGTGCTCAGCCCCGACAGCGACTACCGCCCCCGCATCTATCCATAACCAGCTCTATGACCAGCCCCCTGACGAGCGCCATGACATCCAAACCACTCCGCACCCTGTTCCAACGGGAGGTCACCCGCGATATCTCGCCGGTGGTGTATTTCCATGAGCAGACCCCGGCAAAGATCCAGACGGAGGTCAGCGAATACATCATCACGGGCGGCTGGCCGGAGGGGCATCCCAATCGCCAGCGCGTGCCGGATGGCATCCATGAGCAGTATGTACGACTGCTGCGAGGGATCAGCCGCGAGCTGGAAAAGCCAGGGGGCCCGGAGCTGCCCACCGCCTGGATCTCGGGGTTCTTTGGATCGGGGAAGTCGATCTTCGCCAAGCTGCTCGGCCTGGCGCTCGATGGCATGACGCTGCCGGATGGCACGTCGCTGTCTGAGGCCTGGCTCAAGCGAGACACCTCCGAGCTGGCCCATGAGTTCAGGGATGCCTGGAAGGCGTTGCGCCAGAAGATCGACCCGATGGCCGTGGTGTTCGACATCGGCAGCGTGGCCCGCGACAACGAGCACGTGCATGCCGTCGCCCTTGGGCAGGTGCAGAAGCGCCTGGGCTACTGCTCCACCGAACCTCTGGTGGCCGACTTCGAGCTCAAGCTGGAGCGTGACGGTCACTGGCCGCAATTCCTCGAGAAGGCGGAGCAGACCCTCGGCGAACCCTGGAGCGCCGTGAAGGATCAGCAGCTCGCCGAGGAGCAGTTCTCGCTGGTGCTCTCCGAGCTGTTCCCGGATCTCTACCGAGATCCGATGGCCTGGTTCGAGAGCCGGGCGGGCACCCACCAGCGGCGCGATTCACCGGAAGAGGTGGTGAAGGCGATCCGCGACATGCTCAAGCACCGCCAGCCGAACGCCACCTTGTTCCTTGTGATCGATGAGGTGTCGCAGTATGTGCTGAACAACCGCGACCGCACCGACCGCCTGCGGGCTTTTGCCTCGGCGCTGGGATCGACGCTCCGGGGCAAGGCCTGGCTGCTGGCGCTGGGTCAGCAAAAGCTCGATGAAGCCGCTGGCGACACCTTTCTGTCGTGGGCGAAGGATCGCTTCCCGCCCCAGCTGCAGGTGCATCTGGCACCCACCAACATCCGCGATGTGGTGCACCAGCGCATCCTCGTCAAGTCCGCCGAGGGCGCGGCCGAGCTGCGGGAGCTGTTTGATCACCACCGGGCCGATCTCAAGCTCTACGCCTACGGCTGCGAGGACACCACAGCCGATGAGTTCGTGGATGTGTACCCCCTGCTGCCGGGGCAGATCGAGCTGATCCTGCGGATCACGTCCGTCCTGCGCACCCGCTCCAGCCGTGCCCAGGGGGATGACCAGGCCATCCGCGGCCTGTTGCAACTGCTGGGGGAGCTGTTTCGGCGGCAGCAACTGGCGGAGCAGCCGATCGGCACCCTCGTGAGCCTCGATCGGGTGTATGAGGTGCAGTACACCGCCCTCGATGCCGACACCCAGGCCTCGATGGCCCGGATCCAGGCTCAGTGCAGCGGCGAAGGCCGTGAGCTGATGCTCCGGGCCGCCAAGGCGGTGGCGCTGCTGGAGCTGATTCAGGACACCGACCCCACGACCGAGGAGCTGGTGGCCCGCTGCCTGGCGGAGCGGATGGATGGCGGCAACCAGCAGGCGGCGGTGCGCCAGGCCCTGGAGGAGCTGCGCCGCCGCAACCTGCTGGGCTATTCGGAGAAAACGGGCTTCAAGATTCAGTCCTCCGCCGGGGAGGAGTGGGAGCGGGAGCGGGCTGATTTCCCGTTCAGCCGGCAGGAGCTGAGCAAGCAGCTGCAGGAGAGCCTCAAGGGGCTGATGGGCGATGTCTCCGGCACGGAACGGCCCAAGTTGGAGGGGCGTCCTTTCCCTTGGGAGGTGCGCTACTCGGATGGCCGCTTCGCCAACGACGCCCAGCTGCTGGATCCCCGCGACGACGCCTGCCTGACGCTCGATCTGCGCTGCCTGCCCCTCGAGGAGCGGGTGGAGAGCCGCTGGGTGCGTCGCTCCGCGGAAGATCCCCAGCTGAAAAAACGGCTGCTGTGGATCGCGGGCAACAGCGATGCGGTGGAAGACCTGGCCCGGGAGCTGCATCGCTCCGCGGCGATCATTCAGCGCTATCAGCCGCGGCGGGAGTCGCTGGCGCCGGCGCGGCAGAGGTTGCTGCTCGATGAGCAGACCCGCCGCGATGCGCTGATCCCCCAGCTGAAGCAGGCGATCGCTCAGAACTGGATGGAGGGGACGCTCTACTTCCAGGGCCGCAGCCTCCATCCCAAGGACGGCGGCCAGAGCTTCGGGGCGGCGCTGCTGGCGGCCGGCAGCCAGGCCCTGCCGCTGCTCTACCCCTACTTCCGAGCGATTCAGATCCTGCCCTCGGAGCTGAACCAGCTGCTGCAGCCGGAGCTCACCGGCGCCTCCACCAAGTTCCTGCCGGAGGGGCTGGGCATCCTGGAGCTGGACACCGGCCGTTATGTGCCCGCCTGCAGTGGCGAGATTCCGCGGCGGGCGCTGCAGACCATCGAAGACGACCCCGGCCTGGAAGGCGGCGAGCTGCTCAAGCTGTTGGGGGCCGCTCCCTACGGCTATGCGCCGGGTGTGGTGAAGGCCTGCGTGGCGGGCTTGTTGCGTGACGGCAAGATCGCGATCCAACCGGAAACCGGCCCGCTGATCACCGCCACGCGCGATGCCGGGGTGCAGGACCTGTTTGACAAGGACCGGGCCTTTCGCAAGGCGCGCTTCAGCAAAGGTGGTGAAGGCGGCCTCAGCCGGCAGGAGCGGGCGCGGATCTGCAAGCTGTTCGACGAACTGCTGAAGCGGGATCTCGATCGGGAGGAAGGCCCGATCGCCGATGCGGTGTCGGAGCTGTTCCCCGATCTGGCCAAGCGCCTGCGGGAGGTCCAAAGCCGGCTGAACCGCCTACCTGGCGATTTCGAGGAACCTGCCGCCCTAGCCAAGTTGCAGACCGCACTGGAGCAGTGTCTGCGCAATCCCAGGCTCACGCGCCCCACGGTGCAGGCGGTGCTTCGCCAGCTCGACGCCCTGCGCGATGGCCTCACCAGCCTGCAGGTGCTGGAAGCCGAGGTGAATGACGCCACCGTTGAGGCCCTGCGGGAAGCCCACACGGTGCTGACGCGGATGGCCAACCAGCTGGAGGGTCTGGGCGTGCGGGCCAGCAACGTGGAGGCGGCGGCCACCCGGGTACGAGACAAGCTCGCGAGCTCGGAACCTTGGCGGGGCCTGGCCGATCTGGACGGCGATCTGGAGGAGATCCGCATGGCCTACCGCAGTGAACGCAGACAGCTGCTGCTGGAGCAGGAGCAGCGGCTTGAGGCCAGCCGCCAGAGGGTGCGCGGTTGCAGTGGCTACAGCACCCTGGGCGCCGACCAGAGCCATTCGGTGCTCAAACCCTTCGCCGCCTGTGCGAGCAGCACGGATGAGGACGCAATCGCTCCCAGCCTGGAGGAGTTGAAGGATCCGTTTGTGGCGCGGCTGCAACGGGCGGAGAGGGAGGCAATCGAGACGCTGGATCGGCTGCTGGTGGATAAAGGCGAGGTCACCCAGCTGACGCAACAGGTGGACCTGGGCCTGCACAACCGCGAGCTGACGAGCGAGGCAGACGTG
>JBIPMZ010000232.1:0-4044 GCA_044376165.1 Cyanobium sp. | reverse complement strand
TGCGCATCCTCAAGGCCCTGTTCCTGCTCAAGTGGGTGCCGCAGTTCAAGAGCACGGCGCGCAACATCACCATCTTACTGATAAGCGAGCCCAATTTCGATATCCGCGCCCATGAGCAGGCGGTGAAGGAAGCTCTGATCAACCTGGAGAGTCAGAGCTATCTGCAGCGCAGTGGGGAGATCTATGAGTTTCTCACCGACAAGGAAAAAGATGTGGAGCAGGAGATCAAGCGCACCGAGGTGGGCGACGCGGTGGTGATCAAGACCCTGCAGGGCATCATCTTCGATGACGTGCTGCACAGCAACAAGATTCGCTACGAAGACAACGGCAACGATTATCCATTTGCCCAGAAAGTCGACGACGGACTGATGAAGGGAAAGGATACGGATGTGGCCGTGAATCTGGTGACGCCGGAGCATCCCAACCATGGCCAGGATGCGATCCTTTACAGTCGCAATATGGGTGGCAGTGAGCTGATGGCGATTCTGTCGCCAAAGCAGCGGCTGCTCGATCAGATTCGCAGCTATCTCAAGGCTGAGCTCTACATCCGCCAGAACAGCGGCGGCGAGGACGAAACGCTCAATGCCATCCTGGCGGTGCGCTCCAGACAGAACAGCGTCCGCCGCCAGGAACTCACGCGGGTGGCCGAGGAGCTGCTGCGCTCCGCCGTGCTGGTGGTGAATGGCCAGACCCTGTCGGTGGGCGAGAGCGACCCCAGAACTCGGTTCAGCAAGGCCTACCAGGAGCTGATCCGCTCGGCATTCCCCAAATTGAGGATGATCCGGGGGGTCTTCAGCGAAGCCACGATGGCGCAGGTGGTGCGCGACCAGGACGACCTGCTCGATGGCCTGGCGGTGCGCCTCTCGGAAGCCGAGCAGGAGGTGCTGGTGGAGGTGGAACGCCAGCAGAAGCTGGCCGAGCGCTTGAGCGCAGAAGACCTGGTGCGCAAGTTCGAGGCGCGGCCCTACGGCTGGAGCCACTGGGCCACGCTCACCTTCCTCGCCCGGCTCTACCGGCTCGGGAAGCTGGAGCTGCGCGAGAAGGAGCTGCTCAGCAGTGTGGAGGTGATCGAGGCGCTCACCAACAGCCGCCGCCTGGGGGGTGTGAGCGTCCGGCGGGCGGAGGTTGTCGACCCCCGACGGGTCCATGACCTCAAGCGCTTCCACAGCGACCTGTTCAACGTTCAGAACCGCGGCACCGACCCGCGCACCACCTGCGAGGCGTTCCGGATGGCGATGAGCGAGGAAGCGCAGGACCTGCGGGAGATGGCGGCCCAGGCCGCCAGCTACCCCTTCCTGGCCGCCGTGAGGCCCTGGCTGGAGCAGGCCGAAGCGATGGCCAAAAAGGACGACAGCTATCTGCTGAACCAGCAGGAGAGCTTCAAGGACGCCTGGCTGGAGGCCGAGGAAAACCTGCTGACGCCGCTGAAGCAGTTCCTCAAGGGCAACCAGAAGATGGTCTACGACCAGGTGAAGGCCTTCGAGGTGCGCTACGGCGATGAGTTCGTCGACCTGCCAGCTGAGCTCGTGGCGCCGTTGCACAACCTGCTCGCCAGTGAGCGGCCCTATGCCGGCGGCCTGATTCCCCAGGCCAACAACGCCATGGCGGAGCTGCAGAAGCAGCTGGAGCAGCGGTTGCAGCGGGCCCAGGCCCAGGCCCTGCAGGAGATCAACGAACAGGAGGCCAGGCTGAAGGCCGATGCCGAGTTCCAGAAACTGGATCCCGAGCAGCAGACCGAGGTGCTGGCATCCACCACGGCGGCCAGGGCGGACGTGCAGAGCGCCTTCAAGCCGGGCACAGCGCTGCTGCGCCTGAATCGCTATCGGAGCGAGGAGGTGCCCAGGCAGCTGCAACGGATCTCGGCCCTGGCCATGCCTTCCGGAGCCGAGGAACCAGCGCCGATCACCGTGGTGGCGGCCTCAGCCCTGAAGCCGGCCTGCCCGCTCAGCCAGATCAGCAACGAGGCGGAGCTCGACCAATGGCTGGAAGCCCTGCGGGCGGCAGTGCGCAAGGAGCTGGAGCAGGGGCATCGGATCAGCCTGTGATGACCCCAGAACCCAGGCCAGCACAGAGTTGGCTGACTAACATAAAAACTTTTAGGTAATGCACGGCATGACGGCGTGGGGCTTTTATGGCAGACGTCAGGAACGAGCGCAGCTGGCCCAGGTGCTCGGCCGCGGACGCTGGTTCTTCCTGCAGATCTCCGGGCGGCGCCGCATCGGCAAAACTCGGCTGGTGCAGGAGCTGCTGCAGCCGGAGCGGCGGGAACGGGTGCTGTACATCCAGATCCCCGACTCGGATCCAGCGGGAGTGGTGAGCACCGCCCGCGACTTCATGGAGAACTTCGGGGTGAGCGCCCCCTTGCCCCATGACCTGCGCTCCCTGGCGGTGCGCATCGGCGAGCTCTGCACTGAGGGTTGGATCGTGGCGCTGGATGAGTTCCAGTACTTCAACCGCAAGGCCCTCTATCCGTTCACCTCCGAGCTGCAGTCCGAAGTGGACCGGCTGGCGGCTACCCCCACTGTTCGGGGCGGACTGATCGTGCTCGGCTCCCTGCACACCGAAATGCAGGCGTTGCTGGAGGACCGCAGCGCGCCGCTCTATCAGCGCCTCACCGACAACATCGGCCTGGGCCACCTCGACATCGCCTCGCTGCTTGAACTGCTGCAGGTCCATGCGGACACCAGCCCTGAGCGGCTGCTGTTTCTCTGGAACCTATTCGAAGGGGTGCCGAAGTTCTACCGCGACTGCTTCGAGCAAGAAGTGATCGCCGCGGATCGACGCACGCTGCTGGAGCGGATGTTCTTCAACAGCAGCTCCCCCTTGAGAACCGAGGCGGACAACTGGTTCCTGCGGGAGCTGCGGGGCCGCTACGACCTGGTGCTGAAGTACGTCGCCCGCCATCCGGGCTGCACCCATGCCGACATCCTGGCCCATGCCAACTCTGTGGCTCCCGAACTGGGAAGCCAGGTTTCGGGGTACCTGAAGACGCTAGAGGAGAAATACGAGATGGTGGAAAAGCGGCTACCGATATTTGCCAAGGCCAAAGAACGCAAAGGTCGGTACGCGATTCGCGACAACTTCCTGCGATGCTGGCTCGATGCGTTGGCCGTCCCCACGGCTGCCATCCATTTTCGCCCCCTGCAGGGCCTCGTGGAGCAGGCAGACCAGCGGCTGATGACGGCGGAGGGCTACGGCCTGGAGCGCCTGGTGGGGCAGCTCTATGAGGAGCGCAGCCGGCTCGGGCTCGGTGATTTCCCGCTCAGCTCCCGGATGGAGGGCTGGTGGGATCGCAGCGACACCGAGATCGATCTGGTGGCCTTGGACGAAAGCAGCGAACGGCTGAGGCTCGGCAGCTGTAAACGGTCGGAAACGGCACTCGTGGCGGATCTGGCCAACTTCGATGGCCACGTGGCTCGCTTCCTGGAGGCCTTTCCAAGGTTTAAAGGCTGGCAGGTGGAGAAGGTGGCCATCGCTCCCTCGCTATCGGCCGAGACCCGCCAGACCCTTGCCGCAGCCGGTTACCTGCCGCAGTCCCTGGACGATCTCACGGCAGAACTACTGCCGGCGAACTCAGGCGCCAGCCCATGATGGCGCAGTCCGCTGCCTGAACCGCTCTCGTCCGCTTCCATCTAGACCCCCTCCATGCCCGTCAACACCGCAGCCCTGAAGACCTTCGCCCCTGCGATGCGGCGGCAGCTGCTGGAGGCGGTGGGCCGCAAGCTGGATCTACTGCTGCACAGCCAGACTCCAGACACGCTGAGCACCTACGCCAGGCAGATCGCCGAGCTGCGCGAGCAGGAAGCCGAGAACCGCGACCAGCTGCTGGAGCGGGTGGCCTATACCTGGTTCAACCGCCTCTGCGCCCTGCGCTATCTGGATGCCAAGGGCTGGCACCCGTTCGGGTGCAGGGTGCTGATGCCAGCGGGTGAAGGCGAAACCCAGCCGGAGCTGCTCAAGCTGATGCGGGCGGGCAGCCTGCCCGCGGAGCTCAAGGCCCACACCAAGGAAACCCGCCTGCATGGGCTGCTCGATGGTCAGATC
>JBIPMZ010000231.1:0-4049 GCA_044376165.1 Cyanobium sp. | reverse complement strand
TCGCGATGAGCGGCCCACCGCCCTCGACGAAGCGGGGGAAGCCCATGAAGAAATCTATTTCTACGAGGGCGGCATCCGCGAGTACGTGGCCTACATGAATGCGGAGAAGGAGCCGCTTCACCCGGAGATCATCCATGTGGATGCCGAGAAGGATGGCGTGCAGGTGGAGGCGGCGCTGCAATGGTGCGCCGACGCCTACTCCGACAGCATCCTCGGGTTTGCGAACAACATCCGTACGGTGGATGGCGGCACCCATATCGAAGGCCTCAAAACGGTTCTCACCCGCACGTTGAACACCTTCGCCAAGAAGCGCGGCAAGCGCAAGGACAACGATTCCAACCTCGCCGGCGAAAACATTCGCGAGGGTCTTACCGCTGTGCTTTCGGTCAAGGTGCCGGAGCCGGAATTCGAGGGGCAGACCAAAACCAAGCTGGGCAATATTGAGGTGCGTGGCATCGTCGATTCCGTGGTGGGGGAAGCGCTGGCTGAATACTTGGAGTTTCACCCCTCCGTGATCGATTTAATCCTGGAGAAGGCGATCCAGGCGTTCAATGCTGCCGAGGCCGCCCGGCGTGCTCGCGAGCTGGTGCGACGCAAGTCGGTGCTGGAGAGCTCCACCCTGCCCGGCAAACTAGCCGATTGCAGCTCCCGCGATCCCTCCGAATCTGAAATTTATATTGTGGAAGGCGACTCCGCCGGTGGCTCCGCCAAGCAGGGCCGCGATCGCCGCTTCCAGGCCATCTTGCCCCTGCGCGGCAAAATCCTCAACATCGAAAAAACCGACGACGCAAAGATTTACAAAAACAGCGAGATACAGTCTTTGATCACGGCACTCGGGCTGGGGATCAAAGGGGAGGATTTTGAGGAAAAAAGCCTTCGCTACCACCGGATCGTCATCATGACCGACGCAGACGTCGACGGCGCACACATCCGCACCCTGCTGCTCACTTTCTTTTACCGCTACCAGAAGATGCTGGTGGAAGGCGGCTATATCTACATCGCCTGCCCGCCCCTCTACAAGGTGGAGCGGGGCAAGAATCACGCCTACTGTTACAACGAAGCCGAGCTGCGCAAGACGATCGAAGGTTTCGGAGAGAAGGCCAATTACACCATTCAGCGCTTCAAGGGGCTCGGTGAGATGATGCCCAAGCAGCTCTGGGAGACCACAATGGATCCCAGCACTCGCATGATGAAGCGGGTGGAGATCGAAGATGCCGCTCAGGCCGATCGCATTTTTACGATCCTGATGGGCGACAAAGTGGCTCCCCGTCGCGAATTCATCGAGGCCCACAGCGCTGAGCTCGACCTCACCCAGCTCGACATCTGATGACCCTTCCAACCGGGCCCGCGACCCTTCGCCTCGCCCCTCGGGGCTGGGCGAGCTGGCGGGCGTTGGCTCTGCTTGGCTTCGCCCTCTGGGCGCCGGCCGCCCTGCCAGCCGGCGGCGGGGATCGGCGCCTGCCGGAGGTGCGCCGCCGCCAGAGCGCCCTCGAGCCGCTGCTGAGCACCAGCTGCGTGAGCTTGCGCTGCGCGCCGCAGCGGCGGGCGCCTCTCCTGGGACAGGTGGAAGCGGGGGTGCCGCTGCGGGTGGTGCACCAGTGGTTTTCTCCAGAGGGGCGCCGCTGGCTCCGGGTGGAGGCCAGCGATCGGGGCGGCCGCCCCGCCCGCGGCTGGCTGCGTTGCTGAGTGCCGGGCCGAGTCGCCCTCCCGTCCCGACGACCTGCGGAGCGCCTTCAGGCGGCTGGCGTTCAGGCGGCCAGAGCGGCTTCGATCGCCGCCGCCAGCTCGGGGGAACCCGGCGCTACGCCGCTTTTGAATCGCCCCAGGACGGTGCCGTCGCGGCCCACCAGAAACTTCTCGAAATTCCAGGCCACATCCCCCGCCGGTTCCGCTTGGGTGAGGGTGAGGTAAGGCTCGGTTTTCGCACCGGTGGCGTGCACCTTGTCGAACAGAGCGAAGCTGGCGCCGTAGGTAGCCGAGCAGAACGTGCGGATCTCCGGCAGGCTGCCCGGCTCCTGAGCGCCGAAATCGTTGCAGGGGAAGCCGAGCACGGCGAAACCCCGCTCGCCATAGGTGTCCTGAAGGGTCTGCAGGCCGGCGTACTGGGGGGTGAAGCCGCAGCGGCTGGCCACATTCACGATCAGCAGAACCGTGCCGGCCCATTCGCCGAGCCGCTGCTCCTCACCCTCGGCATTGCGCACGACAACGTCGCTGATGTTGACCGACATGGCGGGGGGCAAAGCGGGAGGCCACTGGGGACCTTAGCGGTCCCCCCATACACTTCGAGAGCCTCGCCGATGCCCTGCCCATGAGTGAGGCGTCCGCCGTCGCCGACGTGGTGGCACGTCAGCTGGAGAACCTGCTGGAGGCAGCGAATTACGACGGCGCCAAGCTGCTGCTCCAGCCGGTGCAGCCGGTGGATGCGGCCGAGGCGATCGGAACCCTCCCCCGCACCCTGCAGGCCCTCGCCTTCCGCCTGCTGCCCAAGGACGAGGCAATCGAGGTGTACGAATACCTCGAGCCGGCGGTGCAGCAGAGCCTGCTGGAGCGCCTGCGCTCCGGCGAGGTGCTGGAGCTGGTGGAGGAGATGTCCCCGGATGATCGGGTGCGGCTGTTTGACGAGCTGCCCGCCAAGGTGGTGCGCCGGCTGTTGGCGGAACTGAGCCCCTCGGAGCGGCGGGTGACGGCCCAGATGCTCGGCTACGCCCCGGAGACCGCCGGTCGTCTGATGACGACCGAATACATCGATCTCAAGGAGTTCCACAGCGCCGCCCAGGCCCTGGAGATCGTGCGTCGCCGCGCCCGCGACACCGAGACGATCTACAGCCTGTACGTCACCGATGCCTCGCGCCACCTCACGGGCATGCTCTCGTTGCGCGATCTGGTGACCGCCGATCCGGAGCAGCGGCTCGGGGACGTGATGACCCGCGAGGTGCTGAAGGTGAGCACGGACACCGAACAGGAGGAGGTGGCGCGCATCATCCAGCGCTACGACTTCCTCGCCGTGCCGGTGGTGGACCGGGAGGACCGGCTGGTGGGGATCGTCACCGTCGACGACGTGATCGACGTGATCCAGCAGGAGGCCACCCGCGATCTCTACGCCGCGGGCGCCCTACAGGCCGGCGACGAGGACGACTACTTCCAGAGCAACCTGTTCACCGTGGCCCGGCGCCGGGTGGTGTGGCTGCTGGTGCTGCTGCTGGCCAACAGCGGCACCGCGGCGGTGATCGCCTCGATGGACGGGGTGCTCAAGCAGGTGGTGGTGCTGGCGGCCTTCATCCCGTTGCTGATCGGCACCGGCGGCAATGTGGGGGCCCAGAGCTCCACCGTGGTGATTCGGGGGCTGAGCACCCAGCGGATCCAGAGCCTCGGCCCGAGCCTTGCGGTGGGGCGGGAGGCGGTGGCCGGCGCCCTGCTCGGCTTGCTGATGGTGGTGGTGGTGGTGCCCTGGTCCGCCTACGTGTCCCACAGCTGGCTGGTGGCGGCGGCGGCCGGCGTGAGCCTGGTGGCGATCACCACCCTGGCGGCCACCGCGGGGGCCGCCCTGCCCCTGCTGTTCGACCGCATCGGGCTGGACCCGGCCCTGATGTCGGCCCCGTTCATCGCCACCGCCACGGACGTGGTGGGGGTGTTCATCTACCTGCGCACCGCGTCCTGGCTGGTGTCTTGGCTGGGGGCACCCCCCTGAGGAGCCGGGGACGGCCGGTTCCACAGAAAGTCTTTCGATTCCCGGGCGGGCTTCCTGAGAGGTGTTCACACTTCTTGAGGTTAGGCTTTACAGATCGTTATGTCGCCGGTCGTGGTCTTCGCCCTTCCTTCCACCTCCGTCACCCCAGCCTCCCCCGCCGTCCCTCCCCTCGCCGTCGCCGGCCCCACCGTGCGCCAGCTCCCTGCGATGGATGGCGATCTGGTCCGCTCCTACCTGCGGGACATCGGCCGGGTGCCGCTGCTCTCCCACGAGCAGGAGATCACCCTGGGCCGCCAGGTGCAGGAGCTGATGCAGCTGGAGGAGCTGCGGGAGGAGCTCAGCCTGCGGGCCGGCGGCGAGG
>JBIPMZ010000028.1:0-14546 GCA_044376165.1 Cyanobium sp. | reverse complement strand
TTTCCAGCAGCAGCCGCCGCAGCGGCGCCGGATCGCGGCGTGCCAGGCCCGCCTTGCGCACCCCCCCTGGCAGGGCATGGCCCGCATCGGGAAGCCAGGGCTTCCAGCGACGGATCGCCAGGCGCTGTTCGTAGAGCGGCAGGCTCTCCCACCCGAGCCAGGGGCCGCCGTCCCCGCGCCCCGCCAGCCAGTCCGCGGGCAGCCGATTGGCCAGGCCCCCCACCAGCAGCGACCAGAGCAGCCAGCCGAGGGCCGAGCTCAGCAGCGGCCCGGCCATCAGCGGGTGGCGACCCGGCGGCCTTTCCAGACCACCTGGCCGCGTTCGAGGTTGAGGATCGCCAACAGGAACACCCCCAGGAAGAACAGCACCGGCACCGGAAACAGCAGGCTGATCCAGCCGAAGCGACCGACGGGACGGGTGATCACCAGCAGCTGCAGGGCGAAGGCGACGTAGAGCACAAGGTTGGGCAGGGGCGACGGATCGCCCACCAGGGGCCAGCCCAGCAGGGAGGCCGGCAGGCACCAGGCGGCCCAGAACAGGCCGGAGAGCCAGAGCAGCACCGCCACCATCCAGGGCCAGCGCACCTCCCCGGCCGCGGTGGCGAAATTTTTGTCGAAGCCGCTCACCATGTCCCCCAGCCCGCCGGGGTACATGCGATAGGCGATCTGGCCATGGCCGATCCAGGCGCTCACCGGCAGACCCGCCGCTTCGTAGGCGTGGGCTAGGAACCAGTCCTCCACCACCTTGTTGGCCACGGCGGCGTGCCCGCCGCTGCGGAGGTAGTCGCTGCGGCTGGTGATCATCGCGGGGCCGAAGGCCACGCCGCAGCCGGCTCCCAGCGGCACCGCCATCAAACCCACCAGGTTGAAGAGGAGCGAGAGCAGCTCGTAGGGGCGCTCGGTGCGGTGATACGGCTGCACGGAGATCAGGCCGCCCCAGCGGCCGTGGGCGGCCACCAGGCTGGCCAGGAAATCGGGTTCCGGCTCGGTGTCCGCATCGAGGAACACCAGCAGGTCGCCGCGGCTGGCCTCCATCCCGTGTTGCAGAGCCCAGGTTTTGCCGCACCAGCCCGGGGGGAGCGGCGGCGGCTGGATCACCCGCACGCCGAGGTTCGGCACCGTCTCCACCGCAATCGCCGCCGTGCGGTCTTCGGAGTGATCGTCGATCACGATCACCTCCAGGGGCGGCAGGCTCTGGTGGGCCAGGGCCACGAGCAGGTGGGGCAGGGTGGACGCCTCATTGCGGGCCGGGATCAGCAGCGAGGGGGCGGGGCGGGGCGGCGCGCCGTCGGGGCACGGCTCTGCGGCGGGCAGGGCGGGCAGGCGCAGGGCCAGCATCCAACCCAGAAGCCAGCGCACCAGCAGAGAGACCTCGAGCCAACCCATCGGACGCCGTCAGCCTGCGAGACCTCCAGGCTAGGCGGGGCCCTCCGGGCGGAGGGCCAGCGGCTGCGGGTGGAGCCGGGGGCCAGCGGCCGCGGGTCTCAGGCCTGGAGAAGCTGTTCGGCCAGGGGGCGGATCGCGGCGGGATCGCGCAGGAGCTGGGGATGGGTCCATACCGGCAGCATGCGCCGCGACCCCACCGGCAGAACCGCCCGCCAGCTCGGCAACACCACCAGATCGATGGCGGAGTAAAAGCTGCGGCAGTCGATCCGGCGCAGCACCTCCAGATCGCCGTTCAGCCGTTGCAGCAGTGGGCTGTCGGAACGCAGATCGGCGATCCCGACCAGCAGCCGCCCCGGCCAGGGTCGGGCCGTGATCGTTCCCTGCTGGGGGCTGCCGACGCTGAAGAAGCGCCGCGTGCGCGGGTATCCCCCCAGCAGCTGGATCCAGGCTCGGGCCACGACGCCGCCCATCGAGAAGCCCAGCAGATCGATCGGCTGCTCCCGCCCGAAGGCGGCCTCGATGTGCCCGCCGAGGCTTTCGGCGGCCTCCAGCACCGGGGTGCGGCCGAGTCGCAGGGGGAGCTGGGGGATCAGCAGCGGCTCGCGTCGCCCGCCGAGCGCCCGCAACAGTCCGTCGAACACCCGCGGTGTGTCGAGCAGGCCGTGCACCAACACCAGCGGGGCTGGCGTGGGCTGGCCGGAGGAGGGCTCGCTCATCCGCGCGTTGCCCGGTCCTGGGGGATTCTGCGGGCCCCGAGGGGAAGGGGGAGCTTCAGACGAGCGGGAGAGCCTCCGGCTGGAGGGAGTGAAGGTAGCGGCGTCGTTGAGGGGAGGCCCAGAGCTCGTCGGTTTGCGGGCGGGCGGGCGGGAGCCAGGAGGGGAGATCCCGGGCGGTTCGCCCGGGGGAGGCTGCAGTGGGACGAGAGCGGGAAAATTGTTGGCCTTGCTTTCTCATCTCCCCACCCTAGGCCGGGCCGGAAGGGTCCCGCCAGCGGGGATCCGATCGGCCGCTGGCCCGCCGCCCTCGCGCCGCAGGCGGATGCGATAGGTGGCGTGGGCGGGGCCGAGCTCGCGGATCAGCGCCTCCCGCGCCTCGTGGTGCCATTCCTCCCGGGAGGGCGCGCGCACCGTGATCCCGGGGTGGGCTGCGGTGGCCTCGAGGTGGCCCGGCCGCTCGGCCAGCACCCGGAAGACGATCTCACGCATGGTCCAACGTCGCGTCACCCCCAGCCTGGGCGCCCTGGCCCGCCCAGCGGGCCTGCCGGCGATACGGGCAACCGTGCTCTGGGATTCAGCCCGGCAAAACCGGCGGCTGCCCCTGGCGGATCAACAGCAGTGAAAAGTAGGGCTCCTCGCCGGCCGCCACCGCAGCGGCGGACCCCAGCCGCTCGTCGGGCCAGCCGATGCGCCCGGCGAACACAGCCTCCGCCAGCAGTCCCCGCCGCTCCAGCAGGGGACGGACCCACCGCCAGCGATGGCCGAGTTTGAGCAGGGCGAGCACCCAGCCTCCGCCGGCCGCCCGCTCCAGCAGGGCGGTCAGCCCCTCCGGACTGTCGGGGGTGGGGTGGATCAGGAGGCCTTCGGACTGCAGCGCCAGGGGCCAGGCCGCAGCGGCACCGGCCGCGGCCACGGCGCTGATTCCGGGGATCAACCGCAGGGGGATGTCGGGATGGTGGCGCCGCAGGGAGAGCAGCACATAACTGGCGGTGGCGTAGAGGGAAACGTCCCCCTCACAGAGCAGCACCACGACCCGGCCCGCCCGCACCGCCCCCGCCAGCGCGTCGGCCGCGGCGCGCCAGGCGGCCAGGCGGGGCTCCACCTCGCTCACCATTGGGAAGGAGAGCGGCAGCCGCTCCTGCTCGGGCCGGATCCAGCGGCCGGCGATCGTGGCGGCCATGCCGGGGGCCCCCGCCCGGGCCACCGGGAAGGCGATCAGATCCGCCGCCGCGATCGCCTGCACCGCCGCCACGGTGAGCAGCTCCGGATCGCCCGGACCGACCCCCACCAGGCTGAGCCCGGCCTGGCGGAGCGTGGTGGGGAGGGGGGCCTGCGGGGTGGTGATGGGCGTGGCGATCGCTGCGCCCTTTCTACGCTGGGCGGATTCCGCACGAGGGGTGCCGTGACCCTGCTGACGATCCACCACCCGGCAGGGCCGCGGGTGAGCGACGACATCACCGCGATCACCGGGGAGCTGGCGAAGCGGGGGGTGGCGCTGCAGCGCTGGCCCGCCAGGGAGACCCTCGCCGCCGCAGCGGCTCCGGAGGAGATCCTGGCGGCGTACGCGGCGGAGATTGCCCGGGTGCAGGCCGATGGGGGCTACGGGACGGTGGATGCCATTCGCATGACCCCCGACCATCCGGAGCGGGGGACCCTGCGCCGCAAGTTCCTCGCGGAGCACACCCACAGCGAGGATGAGGTGCGCTTCTTTGTGGAGGGCCGCGGGCTGTTTTGCTTCCATATCGGTGACGAAGTGCTGCAGCTGGTGTGCGAACGCAATGACTGGATAGCGGTGCCCGCCGGCACGAAGCACTGGTTTGACATGGGCCCGGCGCCGAGTTTCTGCGCCCTGCGCTTTTTCAACGACCCGGCCGGCTGGGTCGCGGAGTTCACGGGCGACCCGATCGCCGACCGCTACCCGCTGCTCGACGATCCTGCGCTGGGCTGGGGCGGCTGAAGCCCGGCGGGCCGCAGCCCCTACGATGGAGCGCACAGGGATGAGTGGTTTTCCGCCGGTGCTGCCCATCGCGCCCGGGCTGAGTCCGCAGGAGCGCTGGAGCCAGCTGCGCCATATCTTCGTAGAGGAGATTCTACGATCGATTCTTGCCCTTGTGGTGATCGCCCTGCCGGTTTCCCTGTCGCGTTCTCTGACGACGGGCTGGCAGCCCCTCTACTCCCTGCATATCGGCATTGCTGTCGTCTATCTGGGTTTGTATAGTCTTCGCAATCGCATGCCCCTGGAGGTGAAGGCCTCCATTCCCATCTTGATCTACTGGGCGCTGGCGGTGGGCGCCCTGGTCACCTGGGGGCTGGTGGGCAATGGGGTGTTCGCTTTGACGATCATTAATCTGATGACGGCGCTGATCTATTCCTCGCGGGTTACGATCGCCATGATCGTGGCTTCCCTCGCCGTTTTGGCTGCGATCGGTGTCGGGGTGGTCAGCGGTTTCATCATTCCGCATGTGAATGTCAGCCTCTATGCGGTTGATTTCTCCTCTTGGGCCACCACGTGGGTGCTGTTTTGCATCGTGCTGATGACCATCTTTCGATCCCTTGGCGTTCTGCAGCAATCCACGCAGACCCTGCTGCAGGAAATTCATCAACAGCAGGAGGAGATCGTCTACCTGGCCAATCACGATCAGCTGACGGGGCTGCCATTGCTGCGGCTGGCGCGAGATCGCTTCGAGATCGCTTCGCACCGCGCTCTGCGCAACGGCACCAAGCTGGCCATCCTGTTCGTCGATCTGGATGGTTTTAAGGAGGTGAATGACGGTTGTGGGCATGGATGCGGAGATCTCGTGCTGCGGACTGTCGCCCAGCGCCTCAGGCAAGCGATTCGAGCGGAGGACACGGTTGCCCGCATCGGCGGGGATGAATTTCTGGTCCTTCTCGGCGATGTGGCTGAAACCGAATCCCTCCAAGCCCGGGGGGAGGCGCTGCTGCTGGCCCTCGCCCCGCCGATCGCCACCGCAGGAAAGGCGTGGTGTTTGGGGGCCAGCATCGGCATCGCCCTGTTCCCCGACGACGGCACCGACCTCGATGCGCTGCGGGGGTTGGCGGATGCGGCGATGTACGAGGCGAAGCGATCGGGGAACGACAGGATCAAATTTGTGGAGCCTGCCCACGTCAGCTAGGCGGTGGCACCGGGGAGGTCACCCTCTCCACCCCGGCGGAGTGCATGCGCACCCCGAAAGCGGGGCTGGCTGTCGCCGCCAGCAACTCGTGCTCGACCGCCGCCAGCTCCGCGAGCCGGGCGAGCACCTGCGGCCGGGGGAAGCGCCGCTCCGCCAGCACCCAGTAGAGCCCGAAGTGGCGCGCTTCGCTCGTCAGCAGCTCGCCCCACAGCTCCCGCAGCTCGGAATCGGGGCTGTGGGCGGCCAGCAGGGCCATGCGCTCGTGGCTGCGGGCCTCGATCAGCCCCGCCACCAGCAGGCTGTCGAGCAGGCGCGCCGGTTCCTGGCGTCGCACCCGCTGGGCCAGCCCCGCGCCGTAGGGGGGCGCCGCCAGGGGTTTGAGGGGGAGGCCGCGCCGCTCCAGCAGGTGGTGAACCCGCTCGAAATGCTCCAGCTCCTCCCGGGCCAGCGGACTGAGGGCCCGGGCCAGCTCACCATCGGAGGGGTAGCGGAACATCAGCTGCAGCGCCACGCCCGCGGCCTTCCGCTCGCAATGGGCATGGTCGAGCAGCAGGGTGGCCGGATCCGCCAGCGCCGGCTCCAGCCAGGCGGCGCTGCTGGGGGCCGCCAGCCACTTCACCCGCGAGGCCTGGGCTGGGGTCATCGACCCTCCAGGGCCTGGAGGTGGGCCACCAGGCCGTCGAGGGCGAGGCTGTAGCTCATCGGTCCGAAGCCGCAGATCACCCCCACGGCCTTGTCGGCGAGGGTGGAGTGGTGGCGGAAGGGCTCGCGGGCGTGGATGTTGCTCAGGTGCACCTCCACGAACGGCAGGCTGACCGCCAGCAGGGCGTCGCGGATGGCGATCGAGGTGTGGGTGTAGGCCGCGGCGTTGATCAAGACGCCCTGGCAGCTTCCGCTGCCGCTCGCGGCCCCGGCCTGGTGGATGCGGTCCACCAGCGCCCCCTCGTGGTTGCTCTGGAAGCAGTCGAGGCTGACGCCCAGGCTCACGGCGCGCCGGGCCAGGCTGGCGTCGATGTCCTCCAGGCTGCTGCGGCCGTAGAGGCCGGGCTCGCGGCGGCCCAGCAAGTTGAGGTTGGGGCCGTGGAGCACGAGCAGGCGCATGGGGGGAACGTGGGCTGGTAAGTTCTCGGAGTGTGGTTCGGGTCGGTGCCCGAGTGGTTAATGGGGGCGGACTGTAAATCCGCTGGCTCTGCCTACGTTGGTTCAAATCCAACCCGGCCCATCCTCCACACGCCCTTGTAGCTCAGCGGTAGAGCACTCCCTTGGTAAGGGAGAGGTCACGAGTTCAAGTCTCGTCAAGGGCTTTGCTAGCACCCCCCATCCCGGCCCCCCGCTCCCATCGCCCGTGGACGTTCGCCCAGAGCTCCTTGCCGGCGCCCAGCCCGCCGCTCCCTTTCCCCTGAGTCGGGCTCTGCTGGAGGCGATCCTGGCCGACCGCACCAGCGACCGCTGGGTGTGTGAGCTGATTTGGAGCCGGCTGGGCTACCGGCCGGATGGCTCCGGGGTGTGGAGGGCGGGACCGGACACCGCTGAGGCCTGGGGCGCGGCCTTTCCGGTGGAGCCCGCCTTCATCGCCGAGCGCCCCGCCAGCGTGGCCCTCACCCGTTCGATCCCCCGGGAGCACAAGCAGCTGTTGAAGGAGCAGCTCGGTTTCGCCGGTTACCGCATCGGGGCGCTGTACCCCCGCCGCACCCGTCGCGCCACGGCGGTGAACTGGCTGTTGGCCGAGCTGGCGCGGCGGGGGGAGGCGTTGCCCCCCAGCGGTCCGCTGCCGCCGCTGCTGGAGCCGCCCGTCGACCCGGTGGTCGGTCATCCCGGCGACCTGCCGGTGCGTTGAGGCCCCGCCGGCTGGAGGGCGCGCGGTAGGGTCGAAGCAAGAACTGAAGCCAGGAAATAGCCACGTGGCGCTACCTGTTGTCGCCATCCTCGGCCGCCCCAATGTGGGCAAGTCCACCCTCGTCAACCGTCTGTGCGGCAGCCGGGAGGCGATCGTGCACGATCAGCCGGGGGTCACCCGCGACCGCACCTATCAGGAGGGCTACTGGGGGGATCGGCAGTTCCGCGTCGTCGACACCGGCGGCCTGGTGTTCGACGACGACAGCGAATTCCTGCCGGAGATCCGCGAGCAGGCCCAGCTGGCCCTGGCCGAAGCGGCGGTGGCCGTGCTGATCACCGACGGCCAGCAGGGGCTGACCGCCGCCGATGCCACCATCGCCGAATGGCTGCGCGGCCGGGAGGTGCCGATGCTGCTGGCGGTCAACAAATGCGAGTCGCCGCAGCAGGGCCTGGCGATGGCGGCCGAGTTCTGGTCCCTCGGCCTGGGGGAGCCGCACCCGATCTCGGCGATCCACGGGGCCGGCACGGGCGAGCTGCTCGACGCCGTGATCACCCACCTGCCCGCCGCCCGGGAAAGCGAGGGGGAGGCGCCGATCCAGCTGGCGATCATCGGCCGTCCGAATGTGGGCAAATCGAGCCTGCTCAACGCCATCTGCGGCGAAAACCGGGCGATCGTCAGCCCGATCCGCGGCACCACCCGCGACACCATCGACACCACGATCGAGCGGGAGGGCGACACCTGGAAGCTGCTCGACACCGCCGGCATCCGCCGCCGCCGCAGCGTCGACTACGGCCCGGAGTATTTCGGGATCCACCGCAGCTTCAAAGCGATCGAGCGCAGCGATGTGTGCGTGCTGGTGATCGACGCCCTCGACGGGGTCACCGAGCAGGATCAGCGCCTCGCCGGCCGCATCGAGGAGGAGGGCCGCGCCTGCGTGGTGGTGGTCAACAAGTGGGACGCCATCGAGAAGGACAGCCACACCCTGCCGGCGATGGAGAAGGAGCTGCGCGCCCGCCTCTACTTCCTCGACTGGGCGCCGATGCTCTTCACCTCAGCCCTCAAGGGGCAGCGGGTGAATGCGATCTTTCCGCTGGCGAAGCAGGCGGTGGAGCAGCACCGCCGGCGGGTGAGCACGGCGGTGGTGAACGAGGTGCTGCAGGAGGCCCTGCGCTGGCGTTCGCCTCCCACCACCCGCGGCGGCCGGCAGGGGCGGCTGTACTACGGCACCCAGGTGGCCACCCGACCCCCCAGCTTCACCCTGTTTGTCAACGATCCGAAACTGTTCGGCGAAACCTACCGCCGCTACGTCGAGCGCCAGATCCGCGAGGGCTTGGGCTTTGAGGGATCGCCCCTGCGTCTGTTCTGGCGCGGCAAGCAGCAGCGGGATGCGGAAAAGGAGCTGGCCCGCTCCCGGGACCGCTGAGCCATGGACTGGCTCCGCCAGCTGCCGATCGGCCAGTACGTCGACCCCGGCAGCGGGGGGGGCGGCTGGCTGGGCCGGGTCGATCCGCGCCTCAAGCTCAGCTGGACCCTGGCGTTTCTGGTGACCCCGATCCTGGCGGGTCCGTTCTGGCGGCTCGCCCTGGTGGCTCTGCTGGTGCTGATCACCCTGGCGAGCGGCCTGCCGGCGCGGCTGTGGCGCCGCAGCCTGGCGCTCTGGCTGGCGCTCTCCCTGGCGGTGGGCCTGCTTTCCGCCTTCCTCCCCGCCGACACCCTCACCCCGGCCAGCCTGCAGCGCCCGCCGACGGAGCTGCGGCTGGCGCCCTCGCCCCCCGGTGCCCCGCCGCCTTTGCGGGCAGGGCTGTCCTGGGAGCTGGTGCGGCTCGGGCCGCTGACGCTGGGGCCGGCCAGTCTCGGGCCGCTGGTGGTGACCCGCCGCTCCGCCCTGCTGGGCCTGCGGTCCGGCACCCTGCTGTTCACCCTGATCCACAGCGCCAACCTGCTGCTGTTGACCACGGCGCCGGAGGAGCTGGTCTGGGCAATCGCCTGGTTTTTGCGGCCCTTCGCCGCCCTCGGGCTGCCGGTGGAGCGGCTGGGCTTCATCCTGCTGCTCTCCCTGCGCTTCCTGCCGCTGGTGCAGGAGGAGCTGCAAAACCTGGTGCGGGCGGTCGCCACCCGGGCGGTCAACCTGCGCAGCCTGGGCTGGCGGGCGGGCCTGGGGCTGGTGCTGGCGGTCGGGGAGCGCCTGCTCGCCAACGTGCTGCTGCGGGCCGAGCAGGGGGCCGATGCCCTGCTCGCCCGCGGCGGGCGCTGGCTGCCGCCGGATGCGCTCCACACGCCGCGGGCCAGCGTCGGCCCGGTGGGCTGGCTGGCGGGGGGTGGCCTGCTGCTGCTGGTGGGGCTGCGCTGGCGGTTGGGCGCCCTTTGATCGACCCCGGATCGGTCCCGGATCGTTCGTGGCCTTTAATGGCCTCACTGCAGCCGTGTCCGTGAGCGCTGAGCGGTATCTCAACCACCCCACATTCGGGATGCTGTATCGCGTGGCTCCGGCCGCGGATGGTCGGGATGTCTACGCCACGCTGTATGCGCAGCGCATTTTCTTTTTGGTGACGCTGCAGCCGAGGGGGGCCAGTTTTGAGGTGATTCCCCTGATGGATGCCCGGCACCTGGCGGAGCAGAACCTCACGCGTGCCCGGCGGGAAGGTCCCGAGATCCATGCCCGCTGGCGCCAGCTGTTTGACCAGACGTTCCTCTGAGCCTGCCGATGTTCGAAGCCGCCGGCGACGACCCGCTGGCCCAGCACCTGCAGAGCCTCCGGCGCCAGCTGCCCCTCGGCTGCCAGCTGCTGGCGGTGAGCAAGGGCCAGCCGGCGGCCGCCATCCGCCGCGCCGTGGCCGCGGGCCAGCGCAGCTTCGGGGAGAGCCGGTTGCAGGAGGCCACCGCCAAGCAGGCCGCGCTGGCCGACCTGGCTCCCCTCGACTGGCACTTCATCGGCCGCCTCCAGGCCAACAAAGCCCGTGGCGTCCTGCGCCACTTCGACACGATCCACTCCCTCGACAGCCTGGCGCTGGCCCAGCGGCTGGCGCGGATCGCGGTGGAGGAGGGCCGGGCGCCGGCGGTGTTCCTGCAGGTGAAGCTGCGCCCCGATCCGGGCAAGACGGGCTTTACGGCGGAGGAGCTCCGCCGGTCCTGGCCGGAGCTTGCCGCCCTGGCGCCGCTGCGGCCGGTGGGGCTGATGACCATCGCCCCCCTCGGCCTGCCGGTGGAGGCGCGGGGGGCTCTGTTTCAGGAGGGCGCGGCCCTGGCCCGGGAGCTGGGCCTTGGGGAGCTTTCGATGGGCATGAGCGGGGACTGGCGCGAGGCGGCGGCGGCGGGCAGCACCTGGGTGCGGCTGGGCACCGCGCTCTTCGGGGAGCGGCCGCCGGCCCCGGTCGCGGCGGAGCCGGGGCCGGAGCCGGAAGCAAAGTCGGATTCCGGGACGAGCTTGGCCTGAAAGGGTTGCCATCGGCGCCGTGGGACGCTATTCAGGCTCAGAGCATCCCTTCCGAGGCGTTTCCGTGTCGTTGTTCTCCCGCTTGCGTGCTGTCGTCTCCGGTGATGACTACCTCGACGGCGATTACGACGACGAACTCGACTACGACTCCGGCGCGTCCCAGCCGAGCCCGGCCGCCAGCAGCAGCCGCAGCGGTTCCGGGGCGGGCTCCCTCGCCATCGCCACCGACTTCGGCGGCACCAGCGATCCGTTTGCCGGCACCAACGTCATCGGCCTGCCCGGCATCAGCACCTCCGTCGCCGAGCTGTGCCTGATGGAGCCCCGCAGCTTCGATGAGATGCCCCGGGCGATCCAGGCCCTGCGGGAGCGCAAGGCGGTGATCCTCAACCTCACGATGATGGAGCCCGACCAGGCCCAGCGCGCCGTCGACTTCGTGGCCGGCGGCACCTTCGCCATCGACGGCCATCAGGAGCGGGTGGGGGAGAGCATCTTCCTGTTCGCCCCGAGCTGCGTCACCGTCACCACCGCGGCGAACGAGGAAGCCGCCTCGCCCACCGTCGCCAGCCGCCCCGCCAGCCCGGCGGTTGCGGTGGAGGAGGCGGCCCCCAGCCCGGCCTGGGGTCGCAACGATGCCCTCGTCTGACGGGGTGAGCGACCCCGGCCGAGGCCGCTTCGGTGTGGTAGGCCTCGGCGTCATGGCCCAGGCCCTGCTGGTTCCGCTTCTGGAGGCCGGCCGGCTCGATCCCGGTGCGGTGCGGGCGGTGGTGGCCCGGGAATCCTCCGCCCGCCGGCTGGCGGCGGAACACGGTTTGGTGGTGGATACCGACCCCGCCGCCGCCTGGCGCTGCCCCACGGTGCTGCTGGCGGTGAAGCCCCAGCAGATCGAGGCGGTGGCGGCCCGGGTGCCGGCCTGGGATGGCCCCGCCGCGCCCCTGCTGATCTCGGTGCTGGCGGGGGTGAGCTTGGCCCGCCTGGCCCGCCTCTTCCCCGGTCGGCGGCTGGTGCGGGCCGTGCCCAACACCCCGGCCCTGGTGGGGGCCGGCCTCACCGCCCTGGCCTTCGGGGAGGGGGTGGAGGCGGAGGCGCAGGAGTGGGTGCGGTCGCTGTTCGCCGGGGTGGGGGAGGTGATGGAGCTGCCGGAGGTCCAGCTCGATGCCTTCCTGGCCCTCACCTCCTCCGGACCCGCCTTTGTGGCGGTGGTGGCGGAGGCGATGGCCGATGGCGCCGTGGCGGCGGGCCTGCCGCGCCGCCTGGCGATGCATCTCGCCCACCGCACCCTGGCCGGCACCGCGGCGCTGCTTCAGCAGCGGGAACTCCATCCGGGGCAGCTCAAGGACCTGGTGAGCAGTCCCGGGGGGACCACCATCGCCGGGCTGCGTCGCCTGGAGAGCGGAGCGCTGCGTTCCGCCTTGCTCGAGGCGGTGCTGGCGGCCGCCGAGCGCAGCCGGGAGCTGGCCTGAGGCTCAGCTGCCCTTTTCCCCCAGCCTGGGCTCTGTGCCCTCCAGCAGCCGTGTCAGGTTGGCGCGATGGCGCCAGAGCACCAGCACCGTGGTGAGCACCGCCAGGGCGAGGTAGGCCGGCCGGAGGCCGCCGGAGCCGAACCAGCCGAGCATCAGCAGGGGCAGGCCCAGGGCGGCCACCACGCTGGAGAGGGAGACGATGCGGCTGAGGGTGAGGCAGGTGAGGAAGAGGCCGAAGCAGGCCAACCCCACCGGCCAGGCCAGGCCGAGCAGCATGCCCAGGCCCGTGGCGACCGCCTTGCCCCCCTTCCCGCCCAGCCACACCGGCCAGATGTGGCCGGCCAGGGCCGCCAGGCCGGCAGCCACCACCCAGACATCGGTGCCGCCGGGATCCCAAGCGAGGGGCTCCAGGAGGGTTTGGGCGAGCAGCACCGCGGCGGTGCCCTTGAGCACATCGAAGAGGAACACCCCCAGGGCCGGGCCCTTGCCCACCACCCGCAGCACGTTGGTGGCGCCGGTGGAGCCGGAGCCCTCCTGGCGCAGGTCGACCCCCGCCAGCCAGCGTCCCACCAGCCAGCCGGCCGGGATGGATCCGAGCAGGTAGCCGGCCAGCAGGACGGCGAGGGGCAGGAGCAGGGTCATCGAGGGGGGCGGCGGGGCGGATCAGACCGAGGCGCGGAGGAGGCGCGGGGGAGGACTGTCAGAGGAGATCCTGCTCGTCGAGGAGCTCGTTGGGGCCGGCGGCGAAGGCCAGCCAGAGGGGGAATTGCAGCACCGGGATCTCCACGGCCCGTTCCGCCGCGTCGATCACGATGAACGGCAGCTCGCCCCGCTCCTCCAGCCGGTCGGCCCGCTCGATCAGGGCATCGGGCCGCTCGAACAGCACGATGCCGCTGTTGGGGCCGAAGTCTTCGCGGGCCAGGCCGAGGCAATCCTGCAGGCCCCGCCGCCATTCCCCCAGCCGCTCGGGCTGCCCCGCGAGCACGAGGGTTTGAAAGCGTTCGCCGTAGATCTCGCCGAGGATCGCCACCGCCGCTGCGGCGATCAGGGCGTTGCGGCTGCGGCTGCCGCCGCTGGGTTGGGCCCCCCGGCCGCCCTGGCTGAGGAACCAGTCGGCAAGCAGGGCGGCCCCCTCCCGCTCCAGGCTGCGGCGCAGCTTCCAGGGATCGGCGTAAAAGTCGGGCTGGCCTTGGAAGCGCTCCAGCTGCTCGCGGATCAGCTCCGCGTCCTGGCGGAACAGGCCGGCGGCGGGCGGGGGGGTGTCGGTTTCGACCGGGGTCGGGGCGGCCTGGCTGTCGAGCGGGGAGGGTTGGACCACCACCGGCTGGGCCACCAGCTCCACCTGCTCGGCGGCCAGCACCAGCTCCTGCAGGGCCCCCACCAGATATTCCTGGAAGCCCTTCACCCGCCGGGCGATGGCATCGGACTGGCCGCTGAAGCTGCGGGCGATCTCCTGCTGGATCTGCTCGCGCCGTTGCTCCAGGGCGGCGATCTCCCCCTCCAGCTGGCGGCGCTGCTCGCGCAGCTCGGACAGGGCCAGATCGAGCAGCGCCTGGCGGGAGGGTTCGCCGTCGCTGGCGTCGGGGGGAAGGTCGGTCATGGGGGCGCCTCAGCGCGGGGACGACGGGGCCCCCGCACCGAGGGGGGCCAGGTGGTGGGTGAGGCGCTCCCGCAGGGCCGTCGCATCAAACAGCATCGGCAGCAGGTGGGGGCTGCCCTCTTCGCGGAAGTAGAAGAGCACGGGCAGCGCCGGCCAGAAGAGGCGCCAGCCCCGCCAGGCGTTGTAAGGGAAGCGGCGAATCACCGTGCCGCTGCGGCGCACCACCAGCTCGGCATCGGCGAACTGGAGGCGAAGCAGGGCGCTTTGCAGGGCGAGGAACAGGCCGAAGAGCGCCAGGGTGAGAGCGAGCCAGGAGGCACCGGCCCAGAGGGGAAGCAGGGCCAGGCAGGCGGCCCCCAGCAGGATCACGCCGATCGGCACCCCGTAGCGGGGGGCGAGGGTGACGCCCTCCTCGGGGGCGGGGCAGGCGGAATCCACGCGGGCACAAGCGACAGGCCATTGTCCCACGGGCACCGGGGGGCTGGCCCGCCGCCCCCGCTCAGCCGAAGAGGATCTTGGTGAGCACCACATCGATCAGCGCCACCGTCACCAGGATCATCACCACGGCACCGGTGGTGCTGGTGCCCACCTCCTTGGGCCCCCCCCGGGTGGTGAGCCCCCAGCCGCAGGCGAGCATGGCGATCTGGAGGCCGAACACCAGCGCCTTGAGCAGCATCGAGGGCACATCCTCCGGATCCATCCAGGTGCGCACGGAGTTCCAGAACACGGCGGGGGGGAGGTTGTAAAGCAGGGTGCTGCTCATCTGGCCCGACCAGAGCGCCACCGCGAAGAACAGCAGGCACTGCACCGGCGACATCACCACCATCGCCAGCAGCCGCGGCACCACGAGGTACTGCACCGGGTCGGTGCGCAGCATGGTGATCGCGTCGATCTGTTCGGTGACCTTCATCGTGCCGAGCTGGGCGGCGTAGGCCGTGGCCACCTTGCCGGTGAGCAGGGTGGCGGTGAGCAGGGGCGCG
>JBIPMZ010000230.1:0-4072 GCA_044376165.1 Cyanobium sp. | reverse complement strand
GGCCGCCTGGCCACGGCGGCCAGCCCGGGGCGCTGCCGTGCTCACCGGGTAGATTCCGGCAGATACCAACCGGAGTGTTGCCCGCGGATGGGAAGCCAGCCCAAGCTCGATCCCGCCGTGAAGGAGAAGCTCCTGCAGGAGATGCGCACCCCCTGGCGCAGCCTGCGGCGGGCCCTCTGGTTTGCCCTGCTGGCCTCAGCGGGGCTGGGGCTGGCCACCATGGCAATGCGCGCCGCCGCCGGCGACGGGGTGCCATCAAGCGACTGGGGGATCCAGCTCGGCGCCCTGCTTCTCTTTGGCTCCCTGCTCTGGTTCGACCGCAACCGCCAGCCCGAGCCCTGACGTCAGCGGTTCGGGCAGCAGCAGCGGCAGCCCCGGGCTGAGGCGGCGCTCCGCCAGCTCGGACGGCGAGAGGGGCGGCGTGGCGGCGATCGTGGCCGCACTGCGGCTCAGCAGCCAGAGCGCCTGCAGAGCCTGCTGCCACTGCCAGAGCATCAGCGCCAGCAGCACCGCGCTCAGCAACAGCGCCACCAACCGCGGCGCGTCCGCCAACGGCGTCTGGGAGGTGGCCAGCGCGGCGGCGCCATCCAGGATCCAGAGCAGCCCCAGCAGCAGCGCCGCCCCCACCCCCAGCCCAACCCGCAAAATCGGATGCTCCTGCAGGGCGCTCAGCCGCTGCTGCAGCTCCCGCCGGCCCCGCGCCGGGGTCTGCACCAGCAGCAGCGACCAGATGTCCGCCGGCCGTCGCCACAGCAGCAGGGTGGGCGCCAGGGCGCCGATCGCCCAGCACAGCAGGCGCTCCAGGCCCGGCACCGGCCCGGGGTCGCTGCCGGCCAAAACCAGCAGCAGCAGCAGGGCCTCCAGCGGCAGCAGGCTCAACCCGAGCAGTTGGAGCCACAGCAGGGGCTCACGGGCAGCGCGGGCTTCGCTCACGGCGGGGGACAGCGGCGGGACGGGATTGGGCGGGCCGGTGGATCAGGTGCTGAGGGTGCGGCGCTGGGTGACCAACTTGTAGGCCTCCACCCGGTCCCGTTCCTGCCAGGCGTTGAAACGATCGCAGCCGATGCCGCACTCGAAGCCTGTGGCCACCTCCTTCACATCGTCCTTGCCGCGGCGGAGGGAGTCGAGGTCGCCCTCGTACACCAGCTCCCGGCCGCGATGCACCCGCACCTTGCCGTTGCGCTGCAGCTTGCCGCTGGTGACGTAACAGCCCGCCACCGCATTCCGGCCGATGCTGAACACCGCCCGCACCTCCGCTTCCCCGAGCGGCTCCTCCACCAGCTCCGGCTCCAGCAGACCTTCCATCGCCAGCTGGATGTCCTCCAGCAGCTTGTAGATCACGTCGTAGTCGCGTACGTCTACGCCGGTGGCATCGGCCGATCGCTTGGCGCCCGGCGCCATCGAGGTGTTGAAGCCCACGATCACCGCACCGGAGGCCGCCGCCAGATCGACGTCGGTTTCGGTGATCTCGCCCGGTGCGGAAAGCAGCACCCGCACCTGCACCTCCTCCTGGGGCAGCTGCTCCAACGCCCCGAGGATCGCCTCCACGCTGCCCTGCACATCCGCCTTGAGGATCAGGTTGAGCTCCTTCAGCTCGCCCTCGCTGGCCTGGCCGGACATCGAGGCGAGCGACACCCGCCGCGAGGCCATCTGCTGGGCCAGGCGGGTGGCGCGGGCCTCGCTGGCCCGATCGCCCACCACCGCCCGGGCTGCCCGCTCGTCTGGGTACACCTCAAATTCGTCGCCGGCCGTGGGCACCTCGCTGAAGCCAAGGGCTTCCACCGCCGCCGAGGGGCCGGCGGTCTTCACCCGCTTGCCGGTGTCGTCCACCATGGCCCGCACCTTGCCGAGCACCGGACCCGCCGCCAGCACATCGCCGGTGCGCAGGGTGCCGTTCTGAATCAGCAGCGTGGCCACTGGACCCTTGGCCTTGTCGAGGTGCGCCTCGATCACGGTGCCGCGGGCCATTCGGTCGGGGTTGGCCTGCAGGTCTTCCACATCGGAGACCAGCAGGATCATCTCCAACAGCTGGTCGATGTTTTGGCCCTTCACGGCGCTCACCGGCACCATCACCGTGTTGCCGCCCCAATCCTCCGCCACCAGCTCGTGGCCGGAGAGCTCCTGCTTCACCCGCTCCGGCGAAGCTCCCTCCTTGTCGATCTTGTTGATCGCCACCACGATCGGCACCTCCGCGGCGCGGGCGTGGCTGATCGCCTCCAGGGTTTGGGGTCGCACGCCGTCATCGGCCGCCACCACCAGCACGGCCACATCGGTGACCTTCGTGCCGCGGGCCCGCATGGCGGTGAAGGCCTCGTGGCCCGGCGTGTCGAGGAAGGTGATCTTGGCGTGGGAGCCGCCGTGGGGCACCTCCACCTGGTAGGCGCCGATGTGCTGGGTGATGCCCCCCGCTTCGCCGGCCGCCACCCGCGTCTTGCGGATGGCATCCAGCAGGCTTGTCTTGCCGTGGTCGACGTGGCCCATCACCGTCACCACCGGCGGGCGGCGGATCAGGTGCGCCAGGTCGCTCGCCTCGATCATCTCCACCGTCTTGGTGGCCGCCGCCTGCACGTCGTCCTCCAGCACCGGCACCCCGAATTCATCGGACACCGTCTCGATCGTGGGCAGGTCGAGGGTTTGGGTGACGGTGGCGATGATGCCCTTGAAGAACAGGCTCTTGATGATCTCGGAGCTCTCCACCCCGAGCCGATCGGCCAGCTCTTGTACGGTGAGGTTGCCCTCCGGTACCACCAGCATCTCCGGCCGCTGGGCCTTGAGCTCCCGGGCGGCCCGCAGCTCCATGGCGCGACGGCGCTGCCGCTGGCGGGTGGTCTCCTTCTTGCGCTTGCGCACCGCCACCGTGGGTTTGGCCGCGCCGCCAGCGCCGGCCTTCGGCTTGGCCGGGCGGGCCAGGCTGGCCTGGAGCACGATCGCTTCCTGCTCGCCCGCGTAGCCACCGGTTTCGGCGGTGAGTGCATCATCGTTTTCGCCGATGATGTGCACCTTCTGCCGCTGCTTCTGCGGCGTGCGGCTGCGCAGCGCCTCCAGCTTGGCGCTGTCGTCCCAGTCGGGACGGCGGGCCTTCGCCGGGGCACCCGCGGTGGGATGGGGGGGGCGGAAGCCGGGGCGCCGGGGCGCACTCGGCCCGGCGGCGGTGGGACGCACCAGCTCGGGGACCGTGCTTCCGGTTTTCTCCGGCGCCGCCGCCCCTTCCCCCACCCGCCGCGGCGGCGCCGCGATGGGGCGGCCCGTGGGCTTCTGCAGCTCCATCAGCTCGCCCGGCGCCATCGGCTTGCGCATCCCGGCGGGGAGGCCCGGCCGGCCGGGGGCTGCGGGGCGTCCGGCGGAGGGGGTGCCGGGGCCCGCGGTGTCGCGGCGGATCGGCTTGCCCACCAGTTCGAGCGGGGGCGTGCCCGGCCGGCCCGGGCCGGCGCTGGCCCGGGTGGGGGAGGCCGGCCGGCTTCCCGGCGCTGCCGGTCGCTGCGGGCGGGCGGAGGGGGGCGCGGGCCGGCCGCCACCGGCTCCAGCCGGCTGGGGCCGGCCCACCATCTGGGGCCGACCGCCGGGGGCGCCGGCACCGGGGCGGGCCGGAGAGGCTCCACTGCCCGGACGGCTGGGCGCACCCGGGCGTTGCGGGGCGGGGGGTCGGGCCGGGGCCGGGGTGGTGCGCCCGGCTGGGGCCGGAGCCGGGGGTCGCACCGGGGCGGCGCCAGGGGCGGGCCGCGCCGGCCGCGGGGCCGGGGCTCCCGCGGCGGGGCGGGGGGCTGGGGCGGCTGCCGCGGGCCGAGGGGCTGGGGTTCCCGCCGCGGGCCGGGCCGGCGCAGCGCCTTCGGCCGGACGGCTGGGCGCCGGGGCGGGCTTGCCGATGATCTGGGGCGGTGCCGCCGGCCGCGGGGCGGGGCGCGCCGCGGTGGGGGCCGCGGGGCGGGGGGGCGGCGATTGGGGGCGAGCCGGGGGCGGCGCGGCGGCGGCGGGTGCCGCGGGCCGGCTGGCCGGAGGCGGGGCGGTGGGGCGCGGCGCGGCGCCAGGCCGCGACGGCGCGCCAGCGGGAGCCGCCGCTTGGACTTTGGGGGGG
>JBIPMZ010000229.1:0-4102 GCA_044376165.1 Cyanobium sp. | reverse complement strand
TAGGGCCGCGCCAGACCCCGCGCCAGACCCCGCGCCAGACGCCGCTCCAGCAGCTCTTGTGCAGAGCCTTGGCGCGCCGTCGTGATGGGAATCGGCCGTACTTCTGCTCTTTGGTGGTGTTCACCAGCACCGCTCCGGGCCGCGCGAACCATGCAGCGCAGCCAGGTGTTGGCATCTCCGTGAGCGGGGACCTGGTAAACCTGTGCACGCTCTCACCAACGGGTCAGCACCGCCTTCACCGCTGTCGCTCCCGCCCGATCGCTTCGCCGTAGGACAAGGCCGCTTCCGCTGAGAAGATTCCCCGCGCCGGGCCGTGAGTTCACTCACCAACGCGCGATGGGAGCCGGTGCCGAGAAGCAAGAAAGAGCCCGGTGTGCTTCATCGAGGATCAGCACCACATCGCCGCCGCTCTGATTCATCACCTCCGTGAACGCCGATCCGGCTTAACCGGGCGAGCAACGGCGAGGAGGGGGTGACCAGCTGGTTCAGGGTCTGGCGCACCGCCGCCTGCACCAGGGTCGCGGGGCTGGCTTTGATGTCACTCCAGAGATCCACAGAGTCAGCGCCATAATCACGGCCCAGCCATAAAGACCGCTAACCGCTGGGTCCCTCCCCGGGCGAGCGGGTCAATCGCACAGGGCATGCGGTCTCACGGCTTTCGATGTCTGAGACCAAGGCTCGCCCCTGCTCTCTGCTCACCCTCCGCAAGGCCTCACCTCGCAGCCTTCAAATCTTTCCCCCTGGCGCAACGCCTTGCGGTCGATGGCGGTGATCTCTGCAGGGGCACCAGGGGCCGCACCACCGGAATCCACGGCGGCCCGGCGCTGAAGGGCGTGGGCGACGGCATGCCAGGCGCCTCCTCGGCCCGAAAGATTGAGAAAGGCCCGGAGGAAACAGCGACACCACCAATGGACAGTTAAACCACCGGCACAGGAATGCCTTCGCCTGCGGTGCCCCCCCCTAAAAAAAGAGGGATTTCCAAAATCCATGCGCTTCAAGAAACTTTTCTCTTTCACCGCCGCGGCCAGCTCCGTGGCTTTGTGCCTCGCACCCAACCCCGCTGAGGCCGTCACGGTCACCGTCAACGGCACTGCTTACGATGTGAACACTTTTGCTGGCACGTACAACGCGAACACCGCAAAATTCAATACACTCGCCAACAATGGCTTGATGCCTTGGTGGGGGAATGCAAGTCTCGCCCAACAGTTTTCAGCCGCAGTTGGCGCTAGCCTAGGGACCCCAGTAGGTGGCTCATTCGGACCAAGTTTCGCCCACGCCATCCAGGTTGAAACTTTTGCCACTTATGTCAATGGTAAAGCATTTTCCCCTGCAAACTCAACTGTGTATGACTATTCCTTTCAAACAAATGAATCGGGTACTTATGCAACAGCCACCCTCGCCCCTCCCCCTGCTGGCGTGCCCGGCCCACTCCCTCTCTTCGGCGCCGCCGCTGCCTTCGGCCTGAGCCGCCGCCTGCGTCGCCGCATCCAGCTGGGCGGCTGAGGATTCTTCACAGCTCAACTCTTCCGGTTGCACCGCCGCCGTGGCTCCTGCGTGAGCTCGGCGGTTTTTTATGGGCTCATCAGCCCCGCCCGGCGCCGCAGGGCCGGATCAGCTGGCGTGTCCAACCGCCGCACGCACGGGTTCTTAGACTTGCTTCGATCTCTGTGGATCCAGTGTGGAGCACAGGGCCCTGATCGACCGTTCGTGCTTGTCGGCTGAGGAAATCGAGGAACAGCCCGAGCCTCAGAGTGTCTTCCTCTGCCTCGCTCTGCTGCTGTTCTTCTGGCTCCAGGCGGAGCAACAGCGTGTTGTCATCCAGCACCTCCCCTTGGCCGGCAGCCTTCCCCCGAATCAGCCACGATCCCGCCGTGATGGGCGGCAAGCCCTGCATCCGCGGGCTGCGCATCACGGTGGGCACGGTCGTGGGGTTGATCGCCAGTGGCAGCAGCCGCGAATTGACGAGGCGCTGGTCCTGAGCTGATGGCCAGGCTCCTGGTCGACATGAACCTCTCGATTGAATGGATCTCCCTGTTGCGGGCCGCCGGTCATGAAGCGGTGCACTGGTCGGAGGTGGGCGATCCAAGGGCGCCGGATACGGTCCTGATGCAGTGGGCGATCGCCAACGGCTACGCCGTCTTTACGCACGACCTTGACTTCGGCACGATGCTGGCCCTGAGCGGTGCCGATGGCCCCAGCGTGCTTCAGGCCCCTGAGGCGGACGAGCTGAGCAGGCCAGACCAAAACAACCGTGCTAGTACTGATGTATGTATCTGGATCGGTTCATGGGTGTCCACGGCGTGACCATCAGGCGGCGGGTGAGTCTGTCTGTGGAGTGGGGGGAACCAAGGCGTCGAGCCGGTTGGCCACATGGGCAACTGGAATCATCAAGAGGATGGCCAGAGAACACTGCCACCACTGCTGCAGGCTCAGCGGTGCCGTACCGAAGAACCCATTCATCGGCTCCCACTGGCTGAACAGCACCTGCAGCAGCAGCGCACTCGCAAGGCCGAGCAGCAGCGGCGGTGAGCGCCATAGGGCGGTGGCCAGCCGGCCCCAATGCCAGGGCAGGTACTGGGCCACTTCGCTGAGGCTGATTAGGTAGGCCACCCGCGAGAGCACCAGGCTCTGCACGGCCATGGTGCGGGCGACGGCGCGATCGCCGCTCTGGCTCTCAGCCCAGAAGAACATCGCGAAGATCACCACCCAGCTGAAGGCCGACACCAGCAGCAGCCGCTGCAGCAGCGGGCGGTTGAGCAGGGGGCGATCCGGCTGCTGTGGCGGCAGGTTCATCAGCCCGGGCGCCTTCGGCTCAAACGCCAACGGCAGCGACATGGTGAGCGAGTTGACCATGTTCAGCCAGAGCACCTGCAGGGCGGTGATCGGCAGCTCCAGCCCCATCAGGGCGCTGAGCAGGATCGTGAAGGATTCGCCGCCGTTCACCGGCAGGCAGAAGGCCATGGCGCGGTGCAGGTTGAGGGCGACGCCCCGGCCTTCCTCCACCGCGGCGGCGATGGCGGCGAAATTGTCATCGGTGAGCACCATGGCGGCGGCGTCCCGGGCCACGGCGGTGCCGCCGGCTCCCATGGCGATGCCGATGTCGGCCTGGCGCAGCGCCGGAGCATCGTTGACTCCATCGCCGGTCATGGCGACGATCTGCCCGCTGCCCTGCAGGCTGCGCACCAGCTCCAGTTTCTGCGCCGGTGCCATGCGCGCGAAGACATCGGTCTGCAGAGCCACAGCGTCGAGCTGATCCGCAGGCAGGGCCGCCAGGCCTCGGCCATCGATTAGGTCCGGGGCACCTCAGGCGGTGCAGTGGACGGCGTGTGTCTCCTCCAGGAAAAACCACGCCAGGAACGTCAGAGATCCGTCGAGAGTGTTGGAGCAGGGGCCGGATCGTCAGCGCGCTCCTCTCTGCGGCTCTGGGGGGGTGTCTTCCCTCGATGGAGCCTCCGAATCCCGTTGCAGCCACGATGGGCCCACCAGCCGGTGTCAGCAAGGGCTGCAGCACTTCCGACACTGGTCTTCACGGGAGGCAACGGGGCTTCATGAAGGGGGGGTGATGGCGTCGCGATGGGAGCGGGAAGCGTTCAGTCGGCCCACGCAACGTCGATGCGTTGCGAGGGTCATCGTGCAGGCGGAACTGGAAGGTGCGTTGGCTCATGGGGCTCTTTGAGGTGCAGGCAGGGTCAGGAGAACTCAGGACTGGATCGCCCGAGGCGGATGCGTCGATGTCCTTTGTGTGAACAGGGAGGAATGGCTCGGCTTCCGGGGCTCGCTGGTCACGCGCCCATGCCGATGCACGGCTTCCACGCCGGTGAGCAGGGCCGAGCCGATCAGCAGGGCCGCGAACCCCTGGCGGAGGCGCCGATCCGGCAGGAGGGGCGCCAGCCGTTGACCGATCAGCGCACCCAGCGCGCCGCCCAGCAGCAGGGGGAACAGCAGCGGCAGGCTCTGAGCCGGCCAGTGGCCCAAGGCCGCGAAGGCAACCAGGGCGTTGACGGCGATCAGCAGCAGGCTGGTGCAGCCCGCCAGCTGCATCGGCAGGCCTGCCAGCAGCACCAGGGCCGGCACGATCGCAAAGCCGCCACCCACCCCGGCG
>JBIPMZ010000228.1:0-4137 GCA_044376165.1 Cyanobium sp. | reverse complement strand
CCCGCAAGCGGTGGTTTTGTTGATCGCGACGCTCGAAGCCGCGGCACACCGCATGGGCGGCGGCGAGGGTGGCCACCCGCTGTTGCTGAAGTGGCTCCTTTTCGCAGCTCACCACATAACGGCCCGTGGTTTCGCGGAAGATCACGCACCCGGCCCCGGTGGCGTTCACGAAGGAGAGTTCGCTTCCCATGGATCCTGAGTGACAGAACCCTCCCTGTCTACAACCCTCCTTCCTGCCGGCTCCGGTGTGTGAGTGCTGACAACACACAACGTAAACATTTTCGCCTATTTCTTTATAGCTTCTTCTGATTTGCCCCCAGGCCGGCCTCGAGTCGCTCTCCCACCTGCGCCCCCAGCTGCTGGAGCAGGCGCCCCCCCTCCGCGGCGGCTTTTCCCTCCAGCTGGGCCGCCCTGATCAGCAGGGGACATCCCGCCGTGGCCACCACCAGCCCCACCTCCTTCACCACCTCCAGCACCGAGCCGGGCGGAGCCGCCTGCGATGCCGGTTCGCTGGCCCCCTCCGCCCCTGCCCAGCGGTGCGCCAGCTCCCGGCCCTCCGGGCTGAGCTGCTCGGCCAGCCGCACCACCAACGGTTCGCTGGCCAGCAGCTTCAACCGACGCCCCCGCCAGCAGGCGTGAGCCCCCGGATACAGGGCCAGGATGCGGCGGTGCAGGGCCAGGGCGGAGCGGTTCCAGTCGATCTGGGCATCCTCCGCCCGGAGCAAGCGGGCGTGGGTGACCCCATCGTCCCCCTGGGAGCGCAGGCCGAGCCGCCGCCAGCGATCCGGCTCCGGACCCGGCCCGGCCGCCTCGATGCGCGGCAGCGCCTCCACCAGCAGCTCGGCCGTCAGCGCCGCCAGGCGGGCGCCCAGCTGGCTGGCGTTCTCCAGCAGGCCGATCTCCAGCTCCCGCTCCAGCAGCACCGGCCCGGTGTCGAGCCCCTCCTCCATCGCCATGATCCCCACCCCCGTCCGCGGGTCGCCCTCCAGCAAGGCCCACTGGATCGGCGCCGCCCCACGCCAGCGGGGCAGCAGCGAGCCATGGCCGTTCCAGCAGCCCAGGGGAGGGGTCTGCAGCACCTCCAGGGGCAGGAGCTGCCCGAAGGCCACCACCACCGAAAGGTCGGCCGCCAACGCCGCCAACGCCGCCTGACACTCCGGATCGCGGCGGATGCGTTCCGGCGTGAACACGGGCAACCCCAGCGCTACCGCCCTGGCCTTCAGGGCGGAGGGTTGGCGGGCGCCACCGCGGCCGCGCTTGCGATCGGGCTGGCTCACGACCCCCACAACCTCGTGACCGGCCGCCACCAACGCCTCCAGGCTCGGCACGGCGTAGGCGGGGGTGCCCCAGAACAGGATCCGCATCCGTCGGCTGCGCTCAGGCGTCGCCGGTGATGCTCAGACCCTCCACCCACACCCACGGGCAAAGGCCATCGGGGGTGATCTTCGCCGCCCCCTCAAAGCCCACGAGGCCCTGGAGCACCGCGCGGATGTCACCGGCCACGGTGGCGGCCTCGATCGAGCGCTGGAGGCCATCGCGGATCAGCCAGCCGTCGAAGGGGAGGGAGAAGGAGCCCTGGCTGGCCTTCACCCCCGCATGCAGGGCCGAGAGCGAATCGATCACCACCAGCCCCCGGCCCTCGCCGGAGCGCTCCCCATCGGGGGCGAAGCGATTCAAGCCCTGGGCGCCGCCGCCACTGCCGGGGGTGGGACCCACCTCGAACCAGTCGGGGCCCACCGACACCTTGGCCCCCATCCCCGCATGGCCCGTGGGCGCCACCCCGAACGCTCGCGCGGTGGCCTCGGAATGCAAAAAGTTGCGCAGCACGCCGCCCTCCAGCAAGGTGAGGCGGCGCGTGGGGGTGCCCTCGCCGTCGAAGGTGGAGGCGCCGATGTTGCCCGGGTGCAGGCCGTTGTCGTGGAGGTCGAGGAAGGGCACCGCCAAGGCTTCACCGAGGCTTTCGCGGCGGCTCAAACTCACGCCATCGAGCACCGCGCGGGCATTGAACAGGCTGCTGAAGGCGCCGAGCAGGTCGAGGAAGGCCTCAGGACTGAAAACACAGGTGTAGCGACCCGTGGCAATCGGGGCGTAGTCGAGATGGGAGATCGTGCTCTGGGCCGCCTCGTCGATGCAGCCGGCGATGTCGAGGGCGTCGGCGCCGTAGGCCAGGCGCACGGCGCCGCTGCTGCGCGGCTTGCGACCCGCCTCCTCCGCTCGGGCGTAGAGGTAGACGCTGGCGGTGGAAAGGCGCTGCTGGCGGCAGGCTCCCTCGCTGTTCAGGTAGATCCGCTCGCTGGAGCGTTGGGCCAGGCCGTTGTAAGGAACGGTCTGGATGGCGGGATGGCGATCGAGCAGCTCCTGTTCCGCTGCCCGCAGGGTCTCCAGCAGGGTGAGGATGCTGCAGGGTTCGTGCCGGGGCTGGTGAAGCTCCGCCAGGGGGGCCTGGGCCAGCGGCGAGAAGGCGGGGATGTCGTCGGGATTGCCGAAGGCGCTGGCCGCCCGGGCTCCGGCCAGGGCGCGGCGCAGGCCGTCCTCGCTCAGGTCGGAGGTGCTGGTGATGCCCACCAGGCCCTCGTCGTTCCAGACGCGCACCGTGATCGAACTGCGCTGGGCGCCCTTCATCTGCTTCGCCTCCCCCCGGTCCACCTGCACCGAGGTGTCGGTGCTGCAGGCGGCTCCCAGGTCCCAGCGGTGGATTCCCTCCGCGGCGGCCAGGCTCTCCAGGCGATCCCGCAGGGCTTCGGCATCAAGGGTGAGGGCCATGGTCAGCGCCCCCCCACGGTGATCGATTCCACCTTGATGTGCGGCTGGCCGACGGTGACGTAGATGCTGCCGCTCACCGAACCGCAAAAGCCCGCCGCCAGCTCCAGATCGTTGGCGCACATCGAGATGCGGGGCAGCACCTCCTTGGCTTCACCGATCAGGGTGGCCCCCTTCACCGGGCGGGTGAGCTGGCCGCCTTCAATCCAATAGCCCTCCTCCACCGCGAAGTTGAACTGGCCGGTGGGGCCGACGCTGCCGCCCCCCATCGACTTGCAGTAGAGGCCGCGCTCGATCGAAGCGATCAGATCCTCCGGGCTGTGGGGTCCGGCGGCGATGTAGGTGTTGCGCATGCGGCTGGCGGCGGCAAAGGAGTGGCTCTGGCGCCGGCCGCTGCCGGTGCGGGGATGGCCGGTGCGCAGTTCGCCGGCACGGTCGCTGAGGAAGGCGCGCAGCACGCCCCCTTCAATCAGCACGGAACGCTGGGGCTCCATGCCCTCGTCGTCCATGGAGAGAGAACCGAAGGCGCCATCGCTCAGCCCCTCATCGATCGCCGTGACCGCTTCGTGGGCGATCGGCTGACCCACCTGGTCGGCGAAGGGGGTGGTGCCCCGCTCCACCTGGGTGGTCTCCAGCAGGTGGCCACAGGCTTCGTGGAAGATCACGCCACCGAAGCGGTTGGCCAGCACCACGGGGAATTGCCCCGCTTCCACGTAATCGGCGTAGAGCATGGTGGCGGCACTGGCGCCCAAATCCCGGGCCGCTTCCTCCGCGTCCCAGTCGGCCAACGCCCGGGGGCGGTCGCTGGTGCCGTAGCGGCGCCCCAGGCTGGCCCGGTGCTCCCCATCGGCCGCCAGCACGTTCAACCCCAAGGATTGGTGCAGGCGCACGTCTCGGGCGAAGGTGCCGTCGCTGGCGGCCACCAGCACCTCCTGCCAGTCGCGGGAATAGCTGCCGCGGCGCGCCTGGAGATGGTGGCCGTGGCGCTGCAGCAGAGCGGTGCCGAGCAGCAGCTTCTCGGTGGCCTCCCCCAGCTCCGGGCAGCTCGCCAGCCAGTGGTCTTTGTCGCGGCCGTGGTCGCGCAGGTCAGGCAGACCCGCGAAGCCCGGGGCGCTGCCCCCGGTGGGACGGAGCAGACCCAACATCCCGAGGGCCTGATCGAGGGCATCGAACAGGCCGGCGGGGCTGAGGTCGTTGGTGGAGACGAAGCCGTCGCGGCTGCCGCGGAACACCCGCAGGCCGGCGCCCATGCCAAAAGCGGGGCTGACGCTGGTGATGGCCTCCTGCTCGGCGAGCACCCCGAGGTGGTCGGTGCGCTCGAGAAACACCTCCACAAGATCCGCACCCGCGGCCTTGCCGGCGGCCAGCAAGGGCTCG
>JBIPMZ010000404.1:0-4160 GCA_044376165.1 Cyanobium sp. | reverse complement strand
CGCAGCATCGCGTCGCTCAGGCGACGTGCCGCAGCAATGGGGTTCCAGATCGCCCCGGCAGCAGTGCCGACGGCCTGAATGTCTCTGACTGGGGTTCGTTTCTCAAGAGGTCCGTTCAAGCGATGGGCGGTCTATCGCAACGCCTCGGCTTAGCGCGGGAAGTCGGCTGCCGATAGGCACCGAACAGGCAAGCCACTTGCCGCCAAGGTGGGAAAACCCCACTTCGCTGATGCATAGCGATCAACTACCGTTCAATCAAATGGCCGCCGTTTGGGGGTGGCAGTCATGCGCCCAACATTCCCCGGAGCCACCGGGCGCACTGCCAGGGGGGGGTAGATGTCTTTCCTGTCCAGACAGTTGTTACTGTGGGGCCAGCGCTACTGGCGCTTGGACTTGGGGTTTCGTTCGTCTTCCTACCGAATCGAGATCGGTGCAGTCTCATACGGGTTCTGATTACGGTCGATCAACTAGATCGGAAGTTGGTAGTGTTTTCAAACAGCGAGCTATAGGATGATTCGATTGAACCTAATTGAAGTACTGCTCGGCGGGGGATGCGTCAGTCTTCGACGCTTAGTGATTACCGCAACGCTTGGAATGCTGTCTGCCTGCGGTGGTGGCGATGTAGGCCATGACCTACGTCGGATACCTCTAGAAGTGACTCCCAAGGCTACGCCGGTGTATGACCGTGATGACCTCTACCGATTCTTTTCCGTCGCCTTCGGTGCTGCCCCAGGTGTGACCTACATGGGGCAACTTCTTGATGCAGCCAATGCTGGCATGAGTATCAAGGCCATCGTCAACGTCTTCACCTCAAAGCCGCAGTTCCTGGAGACCTACCCGGTTACCCTGAGCAACCAGGAGTACGCCCAACGGCTGGTAGAAAACGTGGTAGGTACCAGCGCCACGGCAACGGCAAAGGCGGAGGCGGTCACGGACATCGTCGCGGCCTTGTCGCCACCAGCGAACTGGACCCGCGGCGACATCACCTACGCCATCTTCAACAACTTGGCTAGAAAGCCGCCCAACGATGCGCAGTGGGGCGGGACGGCCAAGAAGATGGCCAACCAGGTGGTCTATGCCAAGTACTACACAGAGACTATCAAGGGCGACTCGACAGACCTAGAAAAACTGCGCTCCGTGATCACGGCAGTTACTGCCGAATCTATCGTGACGACGCAAGTAGAGCGAGATATTCTTGCGGCCCTAGATCTTAAGGTGCCGTCAGGAGTTTCAGTTGGCCTTTACCAGACGAAGACAGTGGGCACTCAAACCTTTGGCTCTTCTTCGCGGCTTCAAGTGGAGTGGCAGTTACCTTCAGGCACCTTACCCAATCGGTATGAAGTCACTGCGCGCGAACTTACCGGAAAGGTGGCCGCGGTCAGCGCAGCGACAGGGACAGCTACAGGGGTCACGCTATCAGAACTAAAGGCTGCGACAGCCTATTCGGTCACGGTAACTGCCTGTGCCGATAGTCTGTGCCTGCTCAGCCGTAAATCCACTGCCGCAGCGGGAAAAACCTCCACAGAGTTCTGGCAGTTGCAGGGAACAGGCTCAGCAGTATCTGGATTGACGCGTATCGTAAGCGACGGTAACGCACGAATAAGCGCCACCCGTTTTGGTCCTGAAGCGGGCGATGTCACGGGTAACCGCATCCAACTCTATTACGGGCCATTTTTGGCATCTGGCAGGCATGCGCTGTCTACTGCGCTTACGGTCAACGCCGTCAGCGCGGCGCTGCCGTCTAGCTATTTGAATTTTGAGAGCAGTGGTGCAACTACAGGGCTTTTGACGCCGACACCAGCGTCTACTTTGATCCAAGCAGTGGCAACCGGACAAGGCGTGCCGCTGTCAGCTGCTATGGGCGGCAAGGTTAGGGTGTTTTTTGAGGCGCAGGGGTCTGACCGTAAGACGCGCATCTTCACGATTGACAGTGTCGATGGCTACACGGGCCAGGACTTCAACACGAGTAGCGCCTCGAAAATCTGCGCAACCACGGCAGACTTCTCTAGCGGCGGCGGGTGTGTCTTCTCGGTGGCCATCGGCGTTGAAGGTGACTCAGTGGCAGCGAATGCCAAGATTCTTAATGCCCGTCAGAACAAGGTTGGCTATCCAACACAGACCGACTGGCGGTGGGATGGTGCTCCCGGTACGTTCATGGTTTTTACCAGTGACAGAGTTCCAGGCTGCAGCACGGCCAACCTAAACCACGGCTATGCGGTGTGGAATGGCAGTAAGTGGGATGTGCAATATGACGCTGCGGGTTGCCCCAAGCTTTTTGTTAACGTACAGGCTGCGTTCCCAATGCACATTGGAGGCGTGCGGTACAAGCTCTATTACGGTGACCCCTCCAGCACCACTGGCAAATTGGCAAGTACCCTGCCATTCCTTGGCCCCAAGAGAATTCTTTATGGTGACGGCACCAATACTGGCCTAAACGACCGGGTCGACTTTGAGGATTGGGAGAGTCAGACCAATGCCCGTGATGTAGTGTTCCTTTGGCCAAATGGAGAAATATTAGATAACACAGCAGAGGGATATATTGACGACTTTCACTTTCTGACCCCCACTGGTAGCCTTGACCTACAGGTTATGTATTTGGCAATCACCAATGGTACAGACATGCCCATAGGTGCAGCCGCCGTATTGCTAAACCCCTGAAATAACCTTTTAGAGAGTATGTGGTTTTCAGGTCCCGGATGATAGGTTTCTGCTTAAACGGCGACCGCTGCTCTTCGGGCGCGATGTGCTGAAGGCAGTCATGGCAGCATTCACGCCCGGGAGCCTGCCGGCCTACCCGGTGACCTCGGTCCTTCAATCATTTTGAGCGCACGCGCAAGATCCTCCAGCGCTCTGAGGTGGACCAGTGCCTCAGAAAGCTCTCGCCGCGCTTGGCGAGTGTCCTGCCCATGAATGGTCTTAGCAGCCGCACAGCGTGCTCGGCCTTCTGCAGTTCTAGGCCCTGTATTTCGGCCACCATGAGTCTTGCACACAAACTTGCCGGATATTGCGGGCGCTTTGCACTGGTTTCGAGTTCGTTTTGACTTCGCCCGGCAGCGTAAGCACCGAATGCGTCCACCGGCGGTTTCGAGGTATTGGACAGTTGAAGTCATCGACGCTCTCCAACCGTTAATTCTAACGGCATCTCACATTGTGAGATTGGCCACAATATTTTTGTCCAGCCTCTTGGCGCAGATCCTCAATATTGCTGATAGTTGGTTGCCGTTGATAATCCGATCAAGCGCGGTTTTAGACAACACTCCAGTCGCCGCCTACTTAATTACTTTTTTCCTTGTCTGGAACATTGGCTGTGGGAGGATTGGCGGGTTTTACTGATTCGCGTGCAACAAGTTCGTAATGATAAAGGGTCATAACTGTTACCGCCCCGTATGCCAAGGTGCAGGAGATAAGTACATACAACGGTCGACGGGACAGCCGGCGTAGTCGTGAATATTCATCCTGCAACTTCTTTTCCTTGGTCGCCAAGAGCGCTTCCTTCTCTTGGAGTTGCGCATTTAATGCGGAGAGTCGTCGTTCGGTCTGAGATAGGGCGCTTTCCTTCTCCAAGCGACGGTGCTCGTCGAACTGTGTTTTGGCTTCCTTCGCCTTGTCGGCGATCTTTCGAAATATTTCCACTGAGTAACCTTGGATTACTTGGCTTGGTGGCCGTGAGGGTCTGGTGCGGCCTATCTGTCAGATTCGCGATAACTGGCTGCCGCAAGAGAGGCAAGCACTGCTCATCCCCATCATCTCGTTCCATCCCTTTTGGTGATCACCGTGCTGGAGGTCCGGAAACGGGCCGCCAAAATTGTGGCGGATTAGAGACCGTGCTGACTGGGCCGTCACCTCGGACAGGAGCATTTGTCGGTCCTGCCGCCGCCGTTGTCAACCCTGGTTTCCGGGGGCTCCCGGGTTCGACACCAAGTGCCTCTTTTGGCCTCTCCTTTGCGTGCGCGACCAATCAAATCAACAACTTACAGCAAGAGCGCTAGATTGTGTAGTGGCAAGCGGTAGGTGACATGGTATTGGCAAGCTCGGGAATTGGTTGCTACACTCCGGGTCATGTTCATCAAGCCCACCCGATCCGGCGGCCACACCTACCTGCAATTGGTCGAGTCCTTCCGCAATGACGCCGGCCAGCCTCGCCAGCGGACGGTAGCGAC
>JBIPMZ010000227.1:0-4187 GCA_044376165.1 Cyanobium sp. | reverse complement strand
TGGCTCTGCACGCGCCGCACGGCCACGGTCACGATCTCGCAGCCGCTGGCCTGCAGGCTGGCCTGCATCACCGCCCGGCTGGGGTACTTGCCGGTGCCCGTCATCAGCCGGCTGGCAAAGTGGCGACCGCCGATCACCAACCCCCCGTCGCCCGCCGCCTCGGCGCCGCGGCCGGCTTCATCAGGGTCTGCGGTGGGGAAGGAAGGGGCGCTCTGGGTCACGGTCGGGTGGGCAGGGCAGGCGGTTCCCCTTAGTCTCGCTGCGCACCCGCGCCTCCCGCGATGCCGCTGCCGGCCTTCCTCCCCGTCCCCCCGCCGCCCGCGGCCCTGCTGGTGGCCGTCGCGCCCGCCGCGGCTCCGGGCCCCGCGCTCCCCGCGGATGCCTTCCCCGCCTACACCCCGCCGCAGGGTTCCCTCTCCGAGGACGGCGGCATGGGCGGCAGCGTCGAGACCTTCGACCCGGTGGCCCGGGCCGAGCTGATGGCCACGCGCCTCCCCCGCTACTGGCGCGGCAGCTACCGCTCCTTTGAGCCGGGCGCGCCCCTGCGGCCGGTGCAGCTTTGGCTCGATTCGGTGGTGCCCACCGGCCAAATGGTGGTCTTGAGAGGGCGCTTGCGGATCGAGGAGGTGGAGACCGCCATCCAGGGCAACATCAACGCCAAGTCGGATCAGCTCGACCTCCTGCCGCTCGCCAGCGCCCTGGGGGGAGGGCTGGAGGCTGGCGGCGAATTCCAAGGCCTGCAGGGGCTCTCCCTCAGCGGCTGGCATGCCCCCCGCTTGACCACCCCCGGGGGGCGCCTGGAGATGGCGCCGGCGGTGGCCCCCGCCGCGGAGAGCCCAGCCGGCGGACAGGTCCGCGGCCTCTGGTGAGCCGCTGCGGGCAACCTCAGCCGCGCGGGGCCGGCGGGCGGGGTCAGGCGGCCTTGTCGCCGTCGGAGCCCGCGCCCCCGCTGAGGTTGCGGCGCTCGAGCCTTTGCAAGCGTTTGCGGGCCGTGGCGTTGCCCGCTTCCAGCTCCAGCACCTGCCGGTAGAGCGCGCTGGCCTCCTCGCCCTTCTCCTGCTTCTCCAGGGCGAAGGCCAGGTTGTTGAGGGCCACCGGGTAATCGGCGCGGGCCTTGAGGGCGGCCCGGTAGTGGCGGATTGCGGCGGGATAGCGGCCCTGGGCCGCCAGGGCGAAGCCGAGGGCGTTTTGGATCAGCGCCAGCGCTTCAGACGGGGCCTGTTCCTCCTCGGCCTTGCGGAGCGCCTGGCGCAGGCTGTCGCCGGCCTGGCCGTAGAGGCGCTTGCGCAGCTGCACGGAGCCGAGCTCATAGAGCTCGGCGGAATCCCGGGGGGGAGCGCCGGCGCTGCCGTTGGCCCCAAGGCGAGCCAAGGCAGCTTCGTCGCGGCGCACCCGCAACACCTGGCGGCCGACGGCGAAGGCCGCGACCGCCAGCAGCCCGATCAGGCCGATCAAATAGGCCTGGGGGAGAAGTTCTCGCATCGGGCTGGGCCGGCTCTCAGCGCGCTGCGGTGGCAACCACGGTGCGGAAGCTGCCGGGGTCGATCACGGCAAGCTGGGCGAGCATCTTGCGGTTGAGGCGGATGTCTGCCTTCTTCAGGCCCCCGATCAGGCGGCTGTAACTGGTGCCCTGCAGCCGGGCCGCGGCGTTGATGCGGGCGATCCAAAGACGGCGGAAATCGCGCTTGCGCCGCCGCCGGTCGCGGTAGGCGTTGCACAGGGCCTTCATCACCCGCTGGTTGGCGGTGCGGAAGAGGCTGCCATTGCTGCCGCGATAGCCGCGGGCAATGCGAAGGATTTTATTGCGGCGTTTGCGGGCGACGTTGCCCCTCTTGACGCGGGCCATGGAACGAACTCAGGGCGTGGGGATGGTTTGGACGGGGAAGGGGCGCCGGCTCAGGCGTAGGGCAACATCGCGGCGACGTTGTCGTGGTCGCGCTCGTCGACGACGGCCATGCTGGCCAGGTAGCGCTTGCGTTTCGGGCTTTTGTGATCCAGCAGGTGGTTGCGGAAGGCGCGCCTCCGCACAAACTTGCCGCTGCCGGTGGCCCGGAACCGCTTGGCGGCCGCTTTGCGGGTCTTGAGCTTCGGCATCTGCTGCGCCACACGCACAAACCAGCAGAGTACGACGCGACCCCTCCCTTCCCCAACCCCGTCCGGCCCCTCCGCCCCGCCATGCCCGCCCGATCCCCCCGCCCCCCTGCGCCGGCCCTGCCGCGGCTCTTGACCGGTCTCGCCCTGCTGGTGGCCGGCGGCTGCCGGGCGGCGGAGTCCCCGCCGGAGCCGAAGGCCAGCCTGCATTGGCCGGTGCCGGCGCCCGCGCCCCTGAAGGTCGAGCAGCCCGTGCTCTGGGTGGCGCTGGCCGCCCGGCTCGCCCCCCAGGGGCCCCCGGCCCAGGCGGCACCGCTGCGCCTGCGGGCCGCTTCCGGCACCCTCACCCTCACCGATGCCACCGGGCGAAGCTTTCTCGCCCCGGAGCTGACGCTGGTGTGGAAGCGCCGCCCCCTGGCGAGTCCCCTGCTGCTGCGCCGCCAGGTTCAGGGGCCGTTCCCCAGCTTTGAGAGCGCCGAGGGGGCCGCCCGCGCCTGGTCGTCGGACGGCAGTGGGGGAGTGCGCATTGCCCGGCCTCGGGACTGGGAGGTTTGGGCGCCCCCCGGCCTCACGCCCCCCCGGGGGGTGACCACCCGGCTGGTGGAGCGGCGGGAGGCCGATCGCCTGGGGCTGGAGCTGCGCCGCCCCGGCGGGCCGGTGGCCCTGGAGGGTCCGCTGCGGATTGCCGCCCCCGGCGGCCTGGCCTGGCGGAGCGGGGTGTACGCGGGGCCGTTCCGGCTGCAGAGCGATGCCCACGGCAGCTGGACGCTGCTGGAGCAGGTGCCGCTGGAGCGCTACCTCGAAGGGGTGGTACCCCATGAGATCGGCGCCAGCGCCCCGCCGGCGGCCCTGGCGGCCCAGGCCGTCCTGGCCCGGACCTGGGCGGTGCGCAACCGCCATCGCTTCGCGGTGGATGGCTACCACCTCTGCGCCGATACCCAATGCCAGGTGTACAGCGACCCCCGCCTGGCCGGCGCCCCGGTGCGCCAGGCGATCTTCGCCAGCCGCGGCCAGGTGTTGGTTTGGCAAGGCCAGCCGATTCACGCCGTGTATCACGCCAGCAACGGCGGGGTGTCCGCCGGTTTCGAGGAGGCTTGGTCCGGCGGGGGGCTCCCCTATCTGCGCCCCGCCCTTGACGGTCCCCCTGCGTTCACCTCCCGCTGGTCCTTGCCCCTGGCGGCTCCCGGCCTGGCGGCCCTGCTGCGGGAGGGCCAGGCGGCCTACGGAAGCGACCACCCCCGCTTTCGCTGGCGGCGTCGGCTCACCCCCGCTGCGGTCGTTGCCGCCCTCCCCGAAGAGGCTCCGCGGCTGGGCGCCCTGCAGCGGTTGGAGGTCAGCGAGCGCGGACCCAGCGGCCGGGTGGTGGGGTTGCGGATCGTGGGCCTCCGAGGCGCGCTGGAGCTGCGGAGGGATGCCATTCGCCGAACGTTCCGCCAGTTGCCGAGCACCCTGTTCACCCTCCAGCCCGCCGCCGGGGGCGGCTGGTGGCTGGAGGGGGGAGGGTTCGGCCATGGCGTCGGCCTTTCCCAAGCTGGCGCCATCGATCTCGGCCAGCGGGGCTGGAGCACCAGCCAAATCCTGTTGCACTATTACCCGGGCACAGCGCTGCACTCCCTCCAGACCCTGGGAGAGGCCCTTTAAAGTTCCTTCACTTCTGGGGATGTTATGAACGCCGGCGGCAGCAATCCCGATCGCCGGCGCCTCAAGGCCGCCCTGTTTTTGCTGGGCTGCGCCGCCGCCGGCCTCTCCCCCCATGCCCTCGCTCCCACCCTGCGCCTCCTGCCCGGCGGTCTGCTGGCTGGGGTGCTCGGGGGCCATGGCCTCCTGACGGTGTTGCGGGGGTTGCGTTCCCCGCTTCCCTCTGCCGCGGCCCTGGAGTCCAGCGCGGCGGGGGAGGTCGCTCCCCCCGCCATCGATGTGGTGGTGGCGGCCCGGGATGAGCAGGCGGTGATCGCCCGGCTGGTGGGGCGGGTGGCGGCCCTGCACTGGCCCGAGGGGGCGCTGCGCCTCTGGGTGATCGACGACGGCAGCGAGGACCGCACGCCGGAGGTGCTCGCCGAGCTGCAGAGCCAGTGGCCCCAGCTGCGGGTGCTGCG
>JBIPMZ010000364.1:0-4189 GCA_044376165.1 Cyanobium sp. | reverse complement strand
GGAGAGTCGCTCCAGTGCGAAGGGCGGCCGGGCGCAATATCGCAGCAGGTGCTCGAGACTCCGAAAATAACTCGGCACGTCGCGGTCGATAAGCGCGATCCGGACACTGGCGTCGATGGAAAACCCGCTGTTCTCCCAGGCGAGCATGGTGGCAGCCGCAGAAGCGTCGAGCAGGCGAGCGAGCCTGAACCAGCGGATCACGCGGCGGCGTACTCGCTCGGTGAGCACGGCCAGAGGGACTTGAGTGATCGGGCGGACGGGCAGAAACGCCAGCGGGGCATCACACCCTGCTCCGTTTGTCTGGGCCATGTGCCGACCGTTACAGGAGGGGCAGACGCCCCGTCCCTTGCAGGAGAACGCGACGACGAGGCCCCGGCCGCAGCCCGTGCACAGGGCACGGCCGAATCCGAAGCAGAGCAGCCCGCACTGGAGATAGCCGCGGAGTTCCTCTTCGACGTATCCCGGCACGGGCCGCTCGGCGGCTTCCCGCCACTCGAGCCAACTCTCGAGGTTCTCCGACACGATCTTGTGAAGCGGGGTCTTCTCGGGACGGCGACGCTCGTAGCGGCGTGCCGGCGCGGAGCCGGCATGAGGCCGGAGGCGGGGCCGCGCGGGAAACGCGGCGGCGGAAGCGATCATGGGCAGACCGGAGGGTGGACGGGACGAGTGATCGTCCGTACACTATTCGTGGGATACAGCCCCCCGCCAGTAGGCCCCCCGTCGCGCAGCGATTCAGGAAGCGGGAGATAGCCCTATTCAAGCGAGCCCGGCTATGGAAGCGGCGCGGTGAGCTGCGGGAGTTTGTGGACGCCGTCCGCGAGGTGGTCGCGGGAAGGAGACGGCGCCCGGGCGTGGCCGAGGAGCCGCCTGGGCCTCGTCTCCACATGTTGCGCCCGCCGCCTCGCAGAGCAGCTGTTCGATCTTGCCGAGAAAGACACTCGCCAGGGCCGCGACGGCCTGAGGCCGGTCGGCAAGGAATCCTCTGAGGTATTGCTTGACGATGGCGATCTTCTCGGGGCCGGAAAGCCGCGTGCGCCTCTGGGGCATGGAATGGAATCCTCCGGGGGAAAGGGGAGGCTCACCCTTGCCCGCGGAGATTCCAGGTTCGACGGGAGCAAGACACCGGCTACTTCAGAGGCTGCGCCGTGTCCGTGACGTCCTCGGGCTGAAAGCTGGTCTGCAACTCGATCGTCCGCAGGCCGGGCTTGTCGAAACCGACCCGGCGCAGATCGACGACCTGGATCTTCAGGCCGCCGTAGGTCCGGACGTAGGTCTTCAGGTTCGTGCGGTCATGGCCGACGATCCATTCGGTGGTGTCCGTGCTGACAAGTCGGCCTTCGCCATCCGACTTCAGGAAGCCCTTCGTGTTCTCCGTCTGGTTGGCCGTGTTCGACTTGATGGCGCCGTCGAAGATGTCGAACGTGTTCAGGACGTGAAAGCCAAGATTCACGGTTTCGGGCGCCGTTTTCGCCGGACTGGCCCACTGCGAAAACAGCGCCGCCCGCACGAACCTGGATGGCGGCGTCAGGTCGCCCGGCAGGCCGACGAAGCCGCTCCCCTGGCCGAAGTTCACGACCTCAAGGCCGCCGAGTTTCTTCGCGGGCACGTTCACCGGCGACAGGTTGACGTAGTTGCTGAGGTTGATCTGCTGCCAGTCGAACGGCGGTGAATTCGTCAGCGCCCCGACCGGGTTCTGGTGGATGTTGAGTTTCCCCGCCACGTACTCGGCGATGACCACCTTGCCGGTCGCATCGCCGATCCAGTAGTGCACCGGGAGCACCTGCTTGAAGGGAGGGAATTCCTGCTGGGCGACGTGCGCCTTGTCGGTCAGGGCCGCCACCGACTCGTTCACGTCCGCACATGTCGAAAGCAGGTAGATCGCCACCTCCCAACTGCCGATCGTGCTGGCGGTCTTGGCTTCGTCGGGGGCCAGATACCGCGCATACCCCGGCAGATAAAGCATGCCCACCACCAGGCCCTTGTCGTTCATGCCGTCGGCCACGATGGAAGGGGCGACGTTCGCATTGAGCCCCACGACGCCGTATTTCGTCTGCCACTTCAGGCCGGCCCTGCCCTGTGGTGCCGTCCCCGTGTACTCGGTGCCCCGCGGAACGATCAGGATCTTCGAGTTGAACGGGAAACCGAACTCCATCGACCGAAAATAAACCTGTGCACCGTCGACGGCCTTGAGCTGAAATGCCGTGCAGGCCCGGAGCGATCGGGCCGCGGCCAAGGGAGCCAAACAGGCCACGCAGACGATCAGGGCGGCAGCGGCACGGCGCGAGATTGGACCGTTCATGGCTTGGGTTCCTCGGGTTTGAAATCAGGAATCTGTGGTGGTGTCAATGAACGCGATCGGAACGGACGGCGGGAAGTCTGCGTCATGTCACGAGGGCGGCACTGTCGCGGGCGACAGGCCCCGCAGCGGCTCCTACCGCGCCACTCGACGGCATGCCGCATTCAGCACGACCGCCAAGCGGATGGGGTGGGATTCTTCCGGCGAGAATTCACCATCCGCCTGGATTCATGGGGTTTGCGCTTCAACCCACTTTGCAGGTTGAGTTTACGTCTGTCTGGCGGTGTTTGTCGAGAACCGGTCAGAGACGGTTTTCGGCGAACATTCCTAGCACGTTTTTAGCACACGGAATTTCTCGCGACGCTGAAAACGGTCGGATGATCCGGATCATCCGCCACTCGCTCCCCTGCCCTGCAATCGCCGGTGCGACGGGAGGTGCGTCATGAACCTTCGCGAACCATTGGCCATTCCGGCCGACCGTCCGATCGACGTTCTGATCCACACACGGTACTCGACGGATGAGCAGAGTCAATCGAGCATCGATGGACAGATCAACTCCTGCCAGCGGTTTCTGACGGCGAATCTCCCTCGGGATTGGAAGCCCGAGCAGGTGGGTGCGGGTCACCCCACCCACTCCACATCTTCCCGCTCCAGCATCGTCAGCATCCCGTCGGTGATATGGTCAGCTTTTGTGATCCTGCGGGCATGATGCACCAGGCACTGCTCAAAGAGATTCCGTGCAAATCGTGCATTGCCAAAGGTTTCGTCCCGCTGGAGGAACTGCTCCTCGAAGATTCCGCAGGCTTTCTGTGATGCTTCCTCGGCAAGCGTGAACCCGCCGTCCTTGCAGAATCCCGCAAAGATGCTGGAGAGTTCCTCCGGCGTGTAATCCTGAAAGTTCATGAACCGAGTGAAGCGGGATCGGATTCCAGGATTCGAGTTCAGGAAACCAGCCATCTTGTCCGGATAGCCCGCCACGACAACCACCAGATCGTCGCGGCTGTCTTCCATGAACTTCAGGAGCGTGTCTATCGCTTCCTGGCCGTAGTCATTCTCTTTGCCGACCAGCGTGTATGCCTCGTCGATGAACAAGACGCCCCCGAGGGCCTGCTGGCACACCTCTCGGGTCTTCAGGGCGGTCTGGCCAACAAAGCCGGCGACCATCCCAGAACGGTCTGCCTCGACTAGATGTCCCTTCGACAGGAAACCCAGGCTCGAGTAGATCTTGGAGAGCAGGCGTGCAACGGTTGTTTTGCCCGTCCCTGGATTGCCATAGAAAACGAGGTGCCTGCTGATCGAGGCGGGAGCCATGCCTCGATCCTTCCGAATACCCTGCACCTTGAGGAACGCAACCAGGTCATCCACTTCGTTCTTCACTGTCGCTAGTCCAGTGAGGGCGTGGAGATGGGCCAGCAGATCGCTCAAAGACTCTTCGGGGGCCTTGCTCGTCGTGACGCCTTCGGAGGGTGTGCCTCCGGGCAAGTCACTACGTACTTCCTGGTACGACCTATCAAGCCAGCCCTTTATCCGCCCTACGACCTCGTCCTCTGCGGTTCCCACAACTCTGTCTGCTCTCATCAGCAAATCACAGAAGCCCTCGCAGAAGTCTATAAACTGCCCTGCGTAGGCCGTGCCATGCCAGACATCGTAGTGAGCAAGGTACTGCACGCTCATGCACTTCCCATCAAGGGTCCAGTCCCATCCGGGCAACTGCAGTACTTCCGGGTCCTTGAGCGATGCGACGGCATCTGGCAATTTCAGGCTCATTGCTCGACGCTGCGTGGATGTGGAGTCCAGGAACGTTAGATACGATCTTCCCATAAACACAGTTACGATGTCCGACCAGATCAGCATTTCCGTTTCTGTAAAGTCCCCATCTGCCTCGCTGACCAT
>JBIPMZ010000226.1:0-4191 GCA_044376165.1 Cyanobium sp. | reverse complement strand
AGCTCCGCCTCCCCGAAATCTGCCCCCTGCCAACGATGCAATTCCATGTGATGGGCCTGGCCGCAGGTTTCGCGGCAGCCCTGCTCACCACCCCGCTGGCGCTGGAGGTTCGGGCCCAGGTGCCGGTGAATGAAGTGCGGGCCCTCAACTTCGCCCGCAACACCGGCGTGCGTCTCAACGGCGGTCTGACGGTCTACCAACCGCAAGATTGCATGTTCACCACTTCGGCCCCCTCCAATCCCTGCCGGATCCGCAGCGACAAGCAGGGATTCACCTACCGCTTCCTCGGCGGGCCGCCCGCCTGGCAAATCAACGGCCTCCCCCCCACTCTGGAGACGGAGCTGAAGGTCTCCCTCGATGGCACCAGCCTGGTGAAGCTGATCTACAACGGCGCCCCGCGCAGCGCTTCCCAGCGCTAGCTCTGGGGTCGAGATCCCCCTCGCCATGAGCCAGAGCGCTGCGGACCCGGACGCTTCCGCCGCCATCGATCGGCTGCTCCGCCGCCACCGCGGTCGCGCCGATGCCCTGATCGAGGTGCTGCATGAGGTGCAGGGGATCCACGGCTATCTGCCCCGGGCGTCGCTGCGGCAGGTGGCCCGCGGCCTGCGGCTCCCCCTCAGCCGCGTCCAAGGGGTGGCCAGCTTCTACCACCTGTTCCGGCTCGAGGCCCCCAGCGCCCACCGCTGTGCCCTCTGCCTCGGCACCGCCTGCTTCGTGCGCGGCGGTGCCGACCTGGCGGCGGCCCTGGAGGCGCGCCTGGAGGCACGGCTCGATGGGCCCCCCAGCGCCGGTGGATGGGCCTTGCAGACTGTGAGCTGCCTGGGGGCCTGCGGCCAGGCGCCGGTGCTGGTGGTGGATGGCGTTCTGCTCACCCAGCTGCCGGTGGACGATCCCGAGGCGCTGGAGGCGCGCCTGACGGCGGCGGGTTTGCCCGGCCGCGCCCCCCGGGAGGGTTGAGGCGAGGCAGGTGGGTGCGAGGGGCGTCGCCGGCCAGCTGCGGATATGGGAGCCGAGCTAGTTCTTCCCCTTCTTCGCCCCTGTGGCTAGGAAGGAAGGAAGGCCTATCGGCGCCGCCCCCATGGACAGCCCCTCCGGAGCGCTCACCCTGCGGTGCTGCAGCTCCAGCGGCTGCCGCTCCGCCGGCAGCGAAGCGCTCCTGGCGGCCCTGCGCGGGGCGGTCGCCAGCTCTGGTGCCGAAGCGGCGGTGGCGGTGAAGCCGGTGGGCTGCCTGCGCCTCTGCGGCCGCGGCCCGCTGGTGGCGGTGGAGGGTCCAGGGGGCGAACGGCTCTACGGCGGGGTGGCGCCGGAGCAGGCCGGGGAGCTGCTGACGGCCTGCGGATCCACCGGCAGCGATCCGCTGCTGGAGTGGCGGATCGATCGGGCCCATCCCTTCTTTGCCCTGCAGCGGCCGGTGGTGCTGGAGGGCTGCGGGCGGCTGGATCCGGAGTCGATCGAGGACGCGCTGGCCCACGGCGCCTACGCCCAGCTGCGCCGCTGCCTGGAGGATCTCTCCCCCGAAGCGGTGCGCGGCGAGATCCGCCGCAGCGGGCTGCGCGGTCGGGGGGGCGCCGGCTACCCCACCGGGTTGAAATGGGACACGGTGGCCCTGCAACCCGCCGGCCCCCGCTATGTGGTGTGCAATGCGGATGAGGGGGACCCCGGCGCCTTCATGGACCGCAGCGTGCTGGAGGGGGACCCCCATCGGTTGCTGGAGGGCATGGCGATCGCCGCCTACGCGGTGGGGGCGCAGCAGGGCTATGTGTATGTGCGGGCGGAGTATCCGCTGGCGATTGAGCGCCTGCGGCGGGCGCTGCAGCAAGCGCGCCGCCACGGGCTGCTGGGCCGGGGCCTCGCCGGCCGCGACCACGACCTGACGCTCGAGGTGCGGGTGGGGGCCGGTGCCTATGTGTGCGGGGAGGAAACGGCGCTGCTGGCCTCGATCCAGGGGCAGCGGGGCACGCCGCGGATCCGGCCGCCGTACCCGGCCCAGGCGGGGCTGTGGGGGAAGCCCACCCTGATCAACAACGTGGAAACGTTCGCCGCCGTTCCGGCGATCCTGCGGGAGGGGGGCGACTGGTACGCGGCCATGGGCACCGAGCGCAGCCGCGGCACGAAGGTGTTCGCCCTCTCGGGCTCGGTGGCCAACACCGGGCTGGTGGAGGTGCCGATGGGCACCTCGCTGCGCACCGTGGTCGAGACGATGGGGGGAGGGGTGCCGGGGGGGGCGGTCAAGGCGGTGCAAACGGGCGGCCCGTCGGGCGGCTGCATCCCCGCCGAACGGCTGGAAACGCCGGTGGACTACGAAAGCCTCAAGGAGCTCGGATCGATGATGGGCTCCGGCGGCATGGTGGTGATCGGGGAAAACACCGCGATGCCCGAGGTGGCGCGTCACTTCATGCGCTTCAGCGTGGAGGAGAGCTGCGGCCAGTGCCTGCCGTGCCGGGCGGGTACGGTGCAGCTGGCGGCGCTGCTCGATCGCTTCTGCGAGCGGCGGGCCGAGGTGGAGGATCTGGAGCGGCTCGAGCAGCTCTGCGGAATGGTGGGGACCACCAGCCTGTGCGGATTGGGCCAGGCGGCCCCCAATCCGGTGCTCAGCACCCTGCGCTGGTTCCGGCACGAATACGAGGCGGCGCTGCGCGAACCGCGGGGGTGCCTGCGATGAGCGTCCTCACCCTGCGGATCAACGGCAGCGAGGTGGCGGTGCCGGCGGGCAGCAGCCTGCTGGAGGCCTGCCGGGCCGCCGGGTTGACCCTGCCCACCCTCTGCCACCTGGAGGGCCTGACGCCGGTGGGGGCCTGCCGCCTCTGCCTGGTGGAGGTGGAGGGGGCGCCGCGGCCGCTGCCGGCCTGTGCCAGCGAGGCGAGCGAAGGGCAGGTGGTGCGCACCGATACGGCACGGCTGGGGGAGTACCGGCGGATGGCGGTAGAGCTGTTCTTCGCCGAAGGCAACCATGTGTGCGCGGTCTGCGTGGCGAATGGCAATTGCGGCCTGCAGGACGCGGCGGTGGCGGTGGGCATGGACCACAGCCGGTTCCCGTACCGATTCCCCCACCGGACGGTGGACGCCTCCCACCCCGAATTTGCCCTCGACCACAACCGCTGCATCCTCTGCACCCGCTGCGTGCGGGTGTGCGAGGAGATCGAGGGGGCGCACGTGTGGGACGTGGCCGGCCGGGGCCATGGCTGCCAGATCATCGCCGGGCTGGATCAGCCCTGGGGGGAGGTGGAGGCCTGCACCTCCTGCGGGAAATGCGTGGAGGTGTGCCCCACCGGCGCCCTGTTCCGCAAGGAGGACACCACCGCGGAGAAGCAGCCGCAGCCCGGCCGCGCCCGGCAGCTGCGCCGGGCCCGCGACCGCCACGAGTGGGAGAACCCATGACCCCTGCCGCCCCTGCGCCCCGCAAGCTGCGCTTTGCCACCGTGTGGCTGGCGGGCTGCTCGGGCTGCCACATGTCGTTCCTCGATCTCGATGAATGGCTGTTCGATCTGGCGGAGCGGGTGGAGGTGGTGTTCTCGCCGGTGGCCAGCGACGCCAAGCGCTATCCGGAGGCGGTGGATGTGTGCCTGGTGGAGGGGGCGGTGGCCAACGCCGACAACCTGGAGCTGGCCCTCACCCTGCGCGCACGGAGCCGCCTGGTGGTGTCGTTTGGCGACTGCGCGATCAGCGCAAATGTGCCGGGCCTGCGCAACCTCTGCGCCCCACCGGGGGAGACGGCGCAGGCGGCCCTGGAGCGTGGCTACCTGGAGCTGGCCGACCATGGCGCGGGCCTGCCCCACGCGCCGGGGATCGTGCCCGATCTGCTGCCCAAGGTGCTGCCGCTGCATGAGGTGATCCCGGTGGATGTGTATCTGCCGGGTTGCCCGCCCTCCGCCGCGAGGATCCGAGCCGCCCTGGAGCCGCTGCTGGCTGGCGAGCGTCCCCGGCTGCGGGGGCCGGAACAGCTGCGCTTTGGCTGAGCCCCACCCATCCGCCCACTGAATTTTCGCCCCTCGCCCATGACCCGCACCGTCGTCATCGACCCGGTCACCCGCATCGAGGGGCACGCCAAGATCACCCTGCAGCTCGATGAGGGCGGCCATCTGGTGGACGCCCGCTTCCACGTGACGGAATACCGGGGCTTCGAGAAGTTCTGCGAGGGGCGGCCGTTCACGGAGATGGCGGGGATCACGGCGCGGATCTGCGGCATCTGCC
>JBIPMZ010000225.1:0-4200 GCA_044376165.1 Cyanobium sp. | reverse complement strand
GTGCACCTGATGATCGTGGAGCCGGAAAAGTACGTGCCCGAGTTTGCCCGGGCCGGGGCCGACATCATCTCGGTGCAGGTGGAGGCCTGCCCGCACCTGCACCGCAACCTCGGCCAGATCAAGGAGCTGGGGAAGAAGGCGGGAGCCGTACTCAACCCCGGAACACCGATCGACACCTTGGAGTACTGCCTGGAGCTGTGCGACCTGGTGCTGATCATGAGCGTGAACCCCGGTTTCGGCGGCCAGAGCTTCATTGAGAACCAGGTGGACAAGATCCGCTCCCTGCGTCGCCTCTGCGACGAGCGGGGCCTCGATCCCTGGATCGAGGTGGATGGCGGCATCAAGCCGGGCAACGCCTGGAAGGTGATCGAGGCCGGCGCCAACGCCATCGTCTCCGGCAGTGGCGTGTTCGGCGCCGCCGACTACGCCACCGCCATCCAGGGAATCCGCAGCAGCCGCCGGCCGGAGCCTGCCCTCGTCTGAGGGCCTCCGGGGCGCTTACCCCCCGCTGCGGTTCGCCATTTTCTGGATTTTCAGGCATCGTGAGGGGTGGTTCTGAATGGCCTGCAATGCCCTTCCCCTCTCTCCGCGGCGCCCTTCGCGGCCTGGCCCTGGCCCCTTTGCTGGGCGCCGCCCTGGTCGCCGGGGGCGCCCAGGCTGGGGTTTCTTCCCTCAGCAATCTCTTTGTGTTCGGAGATAGCCTCTCCGACAACGGCAATAGCAAGGCGATTAGCAATACAGCCGTGGGGTCCACCTTTCCCCCTGCGCCCTACAGCGACGGCCGTTTCAGCAATGGGGATGTGGCGGTCGAATATCTGTGGAGGGCCTTCAACCCCAGCGCTGGCGCCTTGAAGGCCTCCCTGGCCGGCGGCACCAACTTCGCCATCGGCGGGGCCACCTCGGGTACCCAGAACTTCATCCAGGTGTGGAGCAGCACACCGGCTGTGCTGAAACCGTTCTATGCAGGCAAGGGCAACGCCTGGCAGTTGGATGAATTCAAAACACCGGCTCCGCGCTCCTTCGACCCAGAAACATCCCTGTTTGTGGTGTGGCTGTTCCCAAACGATGCCTTCTGGGCGGGGGCCACGAGCGGCACGAGCGTGGGTAGCTTCGACCAAAACCCACCGCCTTCCAGCCTAGACCTGACAGGATTAGCTGTCTATAATATAAAAGGCACAATTGAGCAGCTGGCAGGCTATGGCGCCAAGAACTTCCTGGTACCCAATTCACCAAATCTGGGATTGATACCCGAGTTCAATACCGATCCGATCTGGAGCCAATCCTTCAGCGACCTCAGCCTTGCCTTCAACAGCCAACTAGCCACGCAGCTGAACAGCCTTAGGAGCAGCCGCCCCGACCTAGATATCACGACTTTCCAGATCGACGACCTGCTTGCCGAAGTGAACGCCAATCCCGCAGCTTTCGGCTTCAGCAATACCTCCGATCGTTGCCTCACAAACCTAAGCTGTTTCAACGGTGATGCGGCGGCTCAATCCACCTATCTTTTCTGGGATGGCTCCCATCCCACCACCGCAGGGCACGCGCTCATCGGCCAGCGGTTTTATCAAGCGGTGTATGAGCCGGTTCCCGGTTCGTTGCCCGCAGCGGGCGCCGCTGCGGGCTTGGCCTGGAGCCGACGCCTGCGCCTGCGTCTCAAGCTTCGCCCCCAAAAAACCACCCGTAACTGTGCAGACCGATGCCCAGCAGATTGACACCGATGTAGCAGACCGCCAGAACCACCACTCCGGCGGAGGCGAGCAGGGCTGGTTTGCGGCCCTGCCAGCCCCGGATCAGGCGGGTGTGCAGGTAGGCGGCGTACACAAGCCAGGTGATCAGCGCCCAGGTTTCCTTGGGATCCCAGCTCCACCAGCTGCCCCAAGCTTCATTGGCCCAGACGGCACCGCTCACCAGACCCACCGAGAGCAGCAGGAAGCCCACGGTGATCGTGCGATAGCTGAGGCTGTCGAGCTGTTCGCTGATGCGGAAGGAGCTGCTGGTGAGGTTCATCCCCCCGGGGCCGTCGGAGGCGAGCTGGGCCTGGCGGAAGCCTCCGCTACCGATCGAGCTGCTGCGGAGTTCCAGGGCTTCGTTGCGATCGGTGAGCAACACCGCCACCGAGAGAAGGGAACCCACCAGCAGAGCGGCATAGCTGAGCATGATCACGCTGACGTGCATCACCAACCAGCTGGATCGCAGGGCCGGGACGAGCGGGGAGGCCTCCTGCAGGCGATCCGGAAGGGCGAAGCTGGCGAAAGCGACGCAACCCAGGGCCATCGGTGTCGCGGCAGCGGGCACCAGGGGGTTGGGCCAGCTCCGCTCGACGAGCAGTTGGGTGAGGGTGCAGCCCCAAGCCAGGAAGCACAGGGATTCATAAAGGTTGCTGATTGGGAAGTGCCCCGAATCCCACCAGCGGAGCACCAGCTGGGCGGTGAGACAAAGGTTGGCGGAGGCCACCAGGAAGCGCACCGCCGAGCTGGCGGGCCCCTGACGGGCACCGCTGAGCACCCAAAAGCTCAGGGGCAGCACCAGCAGGAGGAGAGCGAAGGCCCCCAAGCCGAGGGCCATGACCGGATCGTTCACCAGGCGTGGGCAATGTGACCCCATTCTGCCGCGGCGGGGGCGTTTTCAGCGGCTGGCCTGGCGGAGAAGAACAATCCCGCCCCCCAAACCCACAAACACCGGCAACCACGCGGCCAGGAAGGGGGTGAGGGTGCCGGTGATCCCCAGGGAACTAAAGATAAAAGACATCAAATAATAGCCGAAGATTAACAAAACACTGATGCCAAAGCCCTGGCTGCGACTGGTGCGGGAGTGGGGGCGCACGCCAAGGCTGCTCCCGATCAGGCCAAAGATGAGGCAGATGGCGGGGAAGGCAAACTTTTCCTGGATCCGGACACGCAGACGCCGGGCCTCCTTGGCGTTGCCCGCCTGCCGCTGCAAACGCTCGGCGGTGCGCGCCTGCCCGACGGTCATGACGCTGGGGTCGGTGGGAAGCGTGGCCAGTTCGAGCGGGTCGTGGCTGAGGGGATAGTTGTAACGGTCAAATCGCGCCGAGGTGGTGGTGCCGGTTGTGTCGTCGACGTTGATGATCCGACCGTTGTTGAACTGCCAGAGGGAGAGCTGGTCATTCCAGCTGGCGCTTTCTGCGGTGAGCAGCTGCCGCTGGCCGAGGCGGGAAAAATCGAGCAGGGTGACATCTTTCATCTCGCCACGCAAAAAGCTGCGGGCGTAAAAGATATGGGTGAGCATGTTTACCTGCGCACCCCCCTGGGTGATGCGACCAAAGCGGGAGTACATGATGTTGCTGCCCTTCTCGGCGGAGATCGCCTGGCCGAGGGCCCGCTCCAGGCTGGTGGTGGCTGCCAGGTTGGCCCGGGGCACGATCAGGTCGTTGAATACGAAGGTGAGCACGCTCATGCAAAGCGCCAAGGCCAGAGCCGGCACCACCATGCGGCTTGTGCTCACCCCGACGCTGCGCAGAGCCGTGAGCTCACTGCTGCCCGAGAGGCGGCTGAAGGCAAGCAGGGTGGCCATCAACGTGGCCATGGGGAAGGAAAGCACCAGGAAACCCGGCAGGCGCAGCAGGAGCACCTGCAGGGCCGCCGTCAGCGGCAGCCCAGACTCCGCCACTCGACGCACCAGCTCAAACACCACCCCCACGGAAAGGGAGACGGCGGTGAACGCGGCGATGCCGAAAAGAAGCGGACCGATCAGTTCATTGAGGAGCCAGCGATCGAGCAGCGGCAGGCGCTGCCAGCGGGGGCGCACCCGTTCCGCCAGCGCCTCCATCAGGCGGATCGAGGTCGTGCCCGGCAGCTTCGGGCCCCTGCGCAGGGAGAGGGTCGGTGGGCTCACTCCCCTCACAGTTGAAAGGCCTCCCCGAGATAGTGGCGACGCACCAGCGGATCATCGGCTATGGCCTGCGAGCTGCCGGCCGCGAGGATGCGACCTTCGGTGAGGATGTAGGCGCGATCGGTGATGGCCAGGGTCTCGCGCACGTTGTGGTCGGTGATCAGAACCCCCATTCCCCCCAGGCGCAGCCCATCCACCAATTGCTGCAGATCGGCCACAGCGAGGGGATCCACACCGGCGAAAGGCTCGTCCAGAAGCAGGTAGCGGGGTCCGTGATCGCCCACGGCCAGCGCTCGCGCCACCTCGCAGCGTCGCCGCTCCCCACCGGAAAGCTGAAAACCGCGGCGG
>JBIPMZ010000224.1:0-4203 GCA_044376165.1 Cyanobium sp. | reverse complement strand
CAGCGCAGCGTGCGCCAGGAGCTGTTCCAGGCCTTCGGGGAAGCGGCCGAGGTGCTCAACCGCCAGGCTGCGGTGGAGCGCCAGCTGGGCAGCGAGCAAGCCGCGGCCGATCCCGACCACCTCGACGCACTGATCCGGGAGTTGGGCGAGCTGCAAAGCCGCTTCGAGGCCCTGCACGGCTACGAGCTCGATGCCCGCATCGACCGGCTGCTGCCGGCGATCGGCTTCGCCCCCGAGCAGGCGGAGCTGCCGGTGGGCGACCACTCCGGCGGCTGGCAGATGCGGGTGGCCCTGGGAAAAATCCTCCTCCAGGAACCCGACCTGCTGCTGCTCGACGAGCCGACCAACCACCTGGATGTCGCGACGATTCAGTGGTTGGAGGAGTACCTCCTGGCGCAGAGCGTTCCGCTGGTGGTGATCAGCCACGATCGCGCCTTCCTCGATCGGGTCTGCAACCAGATCGTCGAAACCGAGCGCGGCGTCTCGCGGGCCTATCTCGGCAACTACAGCCAGCACCTGGAGCAGAAGCGTCTGGAGCGGGAGACCGGCCTGGCGGCGTTCGAGCGGCAACAGAAGGAACTCGCCACCCAGCAGGCCTACATCGACCGCTTCCGCGCCAGCGCCACCCGCAGCACCCAGGCCAAGAGCCGCGAGAAGCTCCTGGAGAAGGTGGAGCGAGTGGAAGCCCCGGTGGAGAGCCTCGCCGGGCCTCGCTTTCGCTTTCCCCCGGCACCCCGCTGCGGACGCCAGGTGGCGCTGATCGAGGATCTCACCCACACCTACGGCGATCGCATCCTGTTCCTCGGAGCCCACCTGGAGGTGGAGCGGGGCGACCGCATCGCCTTTGTCGGGCCGAACGGTGCCGGCAAATCCACCCTGCTGCGCCTGGTGATGGGCCTGGAGACGCCCCGGGAAGGCCGCGCCGAGCGGGGGCCCCACAATGTGATCCCCGGCTATTTCGAGCAGAACCAAGCCGAGGCCCTCAACCTGGCGAAGACGGTGATCGACACCCTCTTCGAGGCGGTGCCGGATTGGACGCAAACCCAGATTCGCGCCCTGCTGGGAAGCCTTGGCTTCAGCGGCGACGCGGTCTACAAGCAGGTGGGCCAACTCAGTGGCGGGGAGAAGGCGCGGCTGGCCCTGGCCCTGCTGCTGGTCTCCCCCTGCAACCTGCTTGTGCTGGACGAGCCCACCAACCACCTGGACATCCCCGCCAAGGAGATGCTGGAGGAAGCCCTGCGGGCCTACGAAGGAGCGGCCCTGCTGGTCTCCCACGATCGCTACTTCATCGGGCGGGTGGCCAACCGGATCGTCGAGCTTCGGGATGGGGAGCTGGTGCTGTACCGGGGCGATTACGCCTACTACCAGGCCAAAAAGCGCGAGGAGGCGGAGGCGGCCCGGCTGGCGGAGGAGGCCCGGGCCGCCGAATCCCGACGGCGGGAAAATCGCCTGCGCCAGCAGCAGAAACTCCAGCAGCGCCAGGAACGGAAGCAGGGTCAACGCCAGGGGGTCCCCCAGGGAGGGGAGAACGCCTAAGGGGGCCGGAGCCCCTCCCCCTTACACAACTTCACACCCCGGTAGGCAAGAGCGCTCATTCCTGTGGTAGCCCTGCCGATGTGTTCATAGGCTGACAGCAGTGATCAGGACCCTCCGGATGAGCCTTCCCCTCAGCCCCGCCCCGCTGGATGCCGCCGCCTCGCTGGCCCCGGGCCCCTTGGCCAACCCCTCGGAACCAGGAGCGGAGTCCTGGGATGCCGTGGAGGCCTACTTCGAGTGCATCACCACCTGCTCCCTGGAGGACGGCGAATGCGTCACCCAGTGCGTGGAGCTCCTCCGGGAGAACGGGTGAGGCACCGGCGCGGCGCGCCATGACCGGAGACCCTGACCGAATTCGCTGACGCAGGGCTTACCCCTGTTGCAACGGATACGCGGGCGACTGAAACAGTTTGTAGCTTTAGGGGGTCTACCCGTCCCCCCGCATCGGTCCCTATGTCGGAACCCCTTGCCCTCAGTCTCGGTCAGCAGTTCGAACTGGAGCGCATGAGCCGGGCCATCGACTCCACCTTCGATCCCCATGCGCTGCAGGGCCTGGCTAAGCAGCTGCTTCAGGCCTGGCACAGCCAAAAGGCCGCCACCCAATGGGTGATGCGGCAACAGCTCGGCAACCCCCATCCCTTTGCCGCAGGCTCCCCCCTCGACGGCTCCCTGCTGGATTCCCTCCACCCAGATCCGGGCTCCCAAACCCCCGGCGGCCAATCTCCAGACGTGCTGTGAGGCCTTCACACCGCTGAGTCCCAGCCGGGGCTCAGCGGGAACGGCGCATTTCCTGCGGCACCACCTCCAGAGAAAGGGGCACTCCCTCCCGACGCACCGAGAGGAGCAAGGTCCGCCCCACCCCCGTAGCTTCCACGGTGGAGACCAGCTGCGCTGGGTTTTCCATCGGCTTTCCCCCCGCGGCCACGATCAAATCCCCGGGACGCAGCCCCGCGCTCGCTGCCGGACCACCGGGCTGCACCGCCATCACCCGCACTCCGCCCTCCGCACCCTGATCGAGGGCAACGCCAATAAAGGGATGGCTCACCTTGCCAGTGCTGACGAGCTGGGAAGCAATCACGCGAGCTCGATTGATCGGAATCGCGAATCCCAGACCCGCCCCCGGGCCCGTGCGCACCAAGGTATTGATTCCCACCACCTCGCCGGAGGCGTTGAGCAGAGGTCCCCCGGAGTTGCCGGGATTGATCGCGGCGTCGGTCTGGATCAAATCCAAACGTTTATCGGTGATTCCCAGTTTGCTGACGTTGCGGTTGAGGCTGCTCACGATCCCCAACGTCACGGTTTGATCGAGGCCGAAGGGATTGCCCACCGCGATGGCCCAATCCCCAACCTGCAGGGCATCGGAGTTGCCGAGCGCGGCCACAGGCCAGGGGCCACCGCCCTCCAGCCGCACCACGGCCAGATCGGTGAGGCTGTCAATCCCCACCACGCTGCCCGCCACCCGCCGGCCGTTTTGCATGCCTACCGTCACCCGATCGCTGCTCTCCACCACGTGGGCGTTGGTGAGGATGAGGCCGTTGTTTTGATAGATGAAGCCGCTGCCCTGACCCCGTTCGGTGCGCTGGGAAGGCTGCTGGCGCAACGGGGGCAGGCCAAAAAATTGTCGAAAAAATGGATCGGCGAGCAGCCCGCCACCACCACCGCCGCGCACGGCCACGGTTCGCTCGGTGTCGATGGTGACCACCGCCGGGCCTGCCCGCCGCACGGCGTCCGCCACGAAAGACTCCCGACCGATCGCCGCTCCAGCTGCGCCGGACGCGTGGAGGGGCAGCAGGGGCGCCAGGGGCGAACCCGAGGCCAGCCAGGCGACCACAGCGAGACCCGCCGATCCGGCGGAAAGGGCGCGGGAGGGATCCATCGCACGCGTTACGCAGGGAAGCCAGACGCTAGGCAGCGCCATCCGGCCCGTGGAAGGGAGGCAAACCGCCCTGATCCCCACAACGGGACAACAGGAGGCCCGCAGCCCCACTAGGGTCTGTAAAGAATCTTTTCAGATCATGGACACCAGTCGCCTCCTCCTCGCCTTCCTTGCCTTTGGTGCCGCCTGCACCACCCTCTGGGCCTGGATGGTGGCTTCAGCCGGCACCCCTTCCTCGTCAGGCAAGTGATGATGGAGACCCACCCCGGCGCGCAACGGCCGGCCGGGTGAACGAGAACGCAATGCCGACGAGCCTCTCCCTCCTCTCGGATCTCTTCCCGCTCCTCTACGGCCTCTGCTTCCTCGCCCTGCTCTGGCAAGCCTTCCGGGTGATGGGGCGAGGCTTTCAAGCGATCCCCCGCCCCGGCGACCCCAAGCCCTACGCCCCCTCCCTCGGGGTGGCTTCGGGAGATCGCACCGGTCGGGTCACCGTTCACCCCGAACTCCTGGACGCGGAAGGCCAGCTCACCCGCGAAGACCTGCTGACCGTGCGCTTCAGTGGGGACAACGAACAAACAGCCTTCCCCAGCGATGGTGCCTGAGGCCCCTGGCCTGCGGACGGCTTTTTCGTCTCCCTCCGTGATTCCGCATTCCAGGACAGGCCGATGACCGACTCCAGAACCCGCATCGTGGCCGCGGTGCTGAATGGCCTGAAGCTGCCGCCCCGCTTCCGGCTGCGCATGGTGAAGGAGGAGCCCATCCGGCTGGAGTTGAGCATCACCCCGGCCTAT
>JBIPMZ010000223.1:0-4211 GCA_044376165.1 Cyanobium sp. | reverse complement strand
GCAGCACCTGGGTGAGGCGGGAGAGGCACCACTTAAGGGCCTCCAGGCTCCAGTAGATCGGCTGCAGGTCGGCCCAGATTGCGGCCCCCAGCAGGGCGATCAGCAGGCCGATGCCCGAGCTGACCATCCAGCGCTTCACCTCCAGGCCGGGTTGCAGCCAGCGGGCCGCCCGCCGGGAGCGACTCACCAGATCCTGCTGGCGGAGATCGCCGCGCCCCACCCAGCCGGGGCGCTCTGGAGGACGCCGGGGCGGGGTGGGTGGGGCGCCAGGGCCGCGGAGGGGCAAGGGTGGGGGCGTGCGCAGGCAGCGGACAGTGTGGGAATCGTACGGATGAAACGCTGGCCCCGGAACGGCAGGATGGAACCGTGCCAGATTTCGCCCTATCACCTCCTCCGCCCGCTTCCCCTCCCCCGCCCGCCCTGCCGCCCTTCGCCCCGCCGCCGGGCTGCTCGGCCAGCAGCCGGTGGCGGAGATGCAGCAGGTGAGCATGCGCTGGGGGGAGAAGCGTCCGGTGCTCGATCAGGTGGACCTCAACCTCTGGGCCGGCGAGCGCTTGGTGGTGGTGGGCCCCTCCGGCGCCGGCAAGTCGACCATCCTGCGGCTGCTGGCGGGGCTGTTGCTGCCCACCTCCGGCGAGCTGCGCATCCACGGCCAGCGGCAGACCTACCTGCGCCTCGATCAGGGCCATCCGCCGGATGTGCGGTTGGTGTTCCAGAACCCCGCCCTGCTCGCCTCCCTGACGGTGCGGGAGAACGTCGGCTTCCTGCTCTATCGGCGCCGCCTCCTGCCGGAGCGGGAGATCCGCGAGCGGGTGAGCCGGGTGCTGGAGGCGGTGGGGCTCTACGGGGTGGAGGAGCGGCTGCCGGGGGAACTCAGCGGCGGCATGCAAAAGCGGGTGAGCTTCGCGCGGGCCCTGATCGACGATCCCTCGATCCGCAACGGCCAGGCGCCCCTGATGCTGTTCGACGAACCCACCGCCGGCCTGGATCCGGTGGCCTGCACCCGGGTGGAGGACCTGATCGTGCGCACCACGGAAATCGCCCATGCCTCCTCCGTGGTGGTGAGCCACGTGATCAGCACGATCGAGCGCTGCGCCGAGCGGGTGATCCTCCTGTACGACGGCCGCTTCCAGTGGCAGGGGCCGCTGGAGGAATTCCGCGTCACCGCCAACCCCTACGTGGCGCAATTCCGGAGCGGTAGCCTGCAAGGCCCGATGCAGCCGGCCGAGCTCTGAGCCCATGCGCCGCTCTGTCCGTGAGGCACTCGTGGGGTTCTCCCTGCTGGCGGGGCTGGCTGGGGGATTCGGCTTCTGGCTGTGGCTGCGCGGCGCCTCGATGGCGCGGGACACCTGGACGATCGAGGCCCGCTTCCTCGATGCCGCCGGTCTGGCCGAGCGCTCGCCGGTCACCTTCCGCGGGGTGCTGGTGGGCAACGTGCGGCAGGTGCAGGTGCGCGACGACGCGGTGATCGCCCGGCTGGAGATCACCGATCCCGATCTGCGCATCGCCCGGCCGGTGGTGGCCCGCATCGCCCCCAGCTCCCTGCTGGGGGGTGATGCCACCGTTTCGCTGCTGAGCGCCGGCCGGCCCCTGCCGGAGGGGGCGCCGCCCCCCTGGGATCGCCGCTGCCTGCGGGAGCGGATGGTCTGCAACGGCGGGCAGGTGCAGGGGGCCGCCGCCCCCTCGATCGACTCGGTCACCGAAACGGTGCAGAACCTGCTGCGCCAGGCCGAGCAGGCGCAGCTGGTGGAGAAGTTGGTGGCGGCCACCGTCAGCTTCGATCGCACCGCCCGCTCCACCGAGAAGCTCAGCCGCGACGGCCAGCTGTTCCTCCGCGATGCCAGGCACCTGCTCGCCGAGCTGAACGAGGCGCTGGATCAAACCGAGCCGATCCTGAAGAACGTGCAATCGGCCAGCCGCAACATCGATGCCGCCAGCGCCGACGCGGCCCGGGCCAGCCGCAGCGCCCGCAACATCACGGCAGCTCTTGACAACCCCCGCAGCCTGGCGGATCTGAAGGCCACCCTGGCCAACGCCCGCCGGCTCACCGAGCAGTGGGAAGCGGTGGGGGGCGATGTGCGCCAACTCACCGGCGACCCGAAGTTCCTCGACGGCATCCGTTCGGTGTCGGTGGGGTTGGGGAAGTTTTTTGCGGAGCTCTACCCGGCCGAGACCGAGGCCGCCAGGGCGCGGGACGAACGGCAGCAGGACCGCCAGGCGCCGCGCAGCAGGGACCCGGCCCTCACACCCCGCTGATCGCCTCGAGGGCGATGGCGGCGATCGCCTGCTCGCTGGCGCGGGGCAACGCCACATAACGCCCGCCGGCGGCCTCCGCCAGGTCGCGGCCCATGCCGCTGCCGATGAACTTGCGCTCGGTGTCGATCACCAGCAGCTTGAGGCCCAGGGCGCGGTAACGGCCGGCCACCTGCTTCACCTCCTCCCGCAGATCCGCCGGCGCCTCCCCCTCCAGCTCCGGCTGGCCGAGGGAGCGGGACAGCGGCACGTTGCCGCGGCCATCGGTGATCGCCACCACCACCACCTGGCTGAGATCGCCGGTGGCCAGGGCGTTGGCCCCCACCCGGGCCGCGAGGCTGAGGCCGTGGGCGAGGGGCGAGCCGCCGCCGCAGGGCATCGCCTCCAGGCGGCGGCGGGCGGCGGTGATCGAACGGGTGGGGGGCAGGAGCACGTCGGCGGCCTCGCCGCGGAAGGGGATCAGGGCCACCTCGTCGCGCTTCTCGTAGGCCTCGGTGAGCAGGCGCAACACCGCTCCTTTGGCGCTCTGCATGCGGTTGAGGGCCATCGAGCCGCTGGCGTCCACCAGGAAGATCACGAGGGCGCCGGCCTTGCGCTGCAGCTGCTTGGCCCGCAGGTCGCCCTCCTCGACGATCACGCGCCGCTCCGGCTGGCGGGCGCGGCGGGCCTTTTGGTAAGGCGCGGCGGCCCGCAGGGTGGCATCGACGGCGATGCGGCGCACGGGACCGCGGGGCAGCATCGGCCGCACGTAACGGCCGCGGCTGTCGCTGCGCACCGCCGAGCGGCTGCCGCTGGCGCCGGCGCGGGCCTTGGCGGCGGAGAAGAGCAGCAGGTCGGGGTCGAGGGCGGTGGCCTCCGGATCGAGCAGGAATTCCTCGGGGATCGAGGGGGGCGCCTGGTCTTCGGGGCTGTCGTCCTCGTCCTGGTCGTCCTCCGGCTCCTGTTCCGGGGGGTCCTCCTCGGGCGGTGCGGGGGGCTCCTCGGGGGGGGGCTCGGGGAGCTGCTCCCCCTGGGGCGGCGGCGGTGGCGGGGGTTGCAGGGGTTGGTCGGGATCGGGGGGCGGCTGCTGGCGGGCGCGGGGGGCGATCACGAGCCGCACCGCCACCTGCAGGTCGTCGGCCTCCACCCGGTCGCGACCGCTCAGGGCCGCATGGGCGCGGGCGACCCGCAGGGCGTAGAGCTCGGCCCGGTGCCCCTCGACGCCGCCGCGGATCGCCTCGGTGACGAGGTAGCCGATCTGCTCGCGCTCGATCGTCACATCCGGCAGCCACTGGCGGGCGAGCAGCAGCTGGGTGGCGAGGGCGTCGGTTTCCTCCTGCCAGCGGGCGGTGAAGGCTTCGCTGCCCGCGCCGTGGTCGAGGGCGGAGCGGCTGATCGCCACGCGCTGCTCCACCTCCAGCAGCTGGTTGGCGGAGAGGGCGATGGCGAAGCGATCGAGCAGGTGGTCGCGCACCGGTCCCTCCTCGGGGTTGTAGGTGGCGATCAGCAGGCAGCGGCAGGGATGGCTGAGGCTCAGCCCCTCCCGCTCGATGCGGTTTTCGCCGCTGCCCACCGCGGCCAGCAGCAGGTTGGTGATGCCCTCCTCCAGGAGGTTGAGTTCATCGATGTAGAGCACGCCGCGGTGGGCTTCCGCCAGCAGGCCGGGCTGGAAGATCGGCGCGCCGGCCGCGAGGGAGGCGGCCACATCCACCGAGCCGAGCAGGCGGTCTTCGGTGACGCCCAGGGGCACCTGCACAAAGGGGGCCGGCACCACTTTGGTGGGGAGCAGGGCGGAGCGGTCGCGCCCTTCGGGATCGCCGCCGAGCTCTTGAATCCGCTGGCGGATGGGCTCCTCCCAGTCGTCGGGTCGGGCCGGGTCGATGTGGAGGGGAAAGGGGCCGGGGCCGAGATCGAGCACGTCGATCGGCGGGAGGAGGGCATGCAGGCCGCGGGCCAGCACCGACTTGCCCGTGCCGCGG
>JBIPMZ010000222.1:0-4233 GCA_044376165.1 Cyanobium sp. | reverse complement strand
TGCTGGCCCAGGCCCCAGCCCGCCATGCCTCCTTCCACCCGGTCCCCACCGAGGAGGAGACCCCGGAAGCCAGTGCCTTGGCCTATGCCCAACGTCTCGCCAACCTTTGTCCGGGCGAGCTTCCCGTCTTCGATGTGATCCTCCTCGGTCTGGGCGATGACGGTCACACCGCCTCCCTCTTCCCCGGCAGTGCGGCGCTGGGGGTGGTGGATCGCAGCGTCACCGTGGGGGAGGGCAAGGGGCTGCCCCGCATCACCCTCACCGCTCCGGTGCTCTCCGCGGCTCGGCAGGTGATCTTTTTGGTGAGCGGCGCGGCCAAGCGCCAGGCCCTCGGCCGGTTGCTGGAGGCCCAGGAGCCGGTGGAACGCACCCCCGCCCGGCTGGTTCGCCCGGCGCGGGAGGTGCTGATCCTGGCCGATGCCGACGCGGCGGCGGGTCTTCCCGAACGGGTCACGGCCTGAGGAGAGCCGAGCGCCACCCCGGCCCCCTCTGCCGGGCGTCAGACTGGCAGGGAGTTTGAGATTGGCTGTGGCCCTTCCCTCCCCCGCCGGGCATACCCCCGCCACCCCGGCCCGCTGCGTGGTGCGCGGGGATGGTTTCGCCGGCTGGCATGCCCTCAACGACACCGTGATGGGCGGGCGCAGCCGCGGCAGCTGCACGGTGGGACCCGAGGGCCTCCGCTTCGACGGCGAGGTGGTGGCGGAAGGGGGGGGCTTTGTCTCGGTTCGCTCGCCCCTGTTCTCCCCCCCGCTCGATCTCTCGGCCGCCGCCGCGCTGGAGTTGCGCCTGCGGGGCGAGGGGCGCCGCTTCAAGCTCGCCGTTGCCTGTGCCGACGGCCTCGCCGGCCTCACCGAACTCATCCCCGGCGGGTTGCGCTGGGTGCAGGAGTTCGGCACCGAGGCCGAGGGGATCAGCCGGGTCAGAATCCGCTTCGCCGATCTGCTCCCCTCGGTGCGAGCCCGGCCGGTGTCGGGGCTGCCGCTGGGGTTGCCCCTGCGCTTCGACCCCTCGCGCATCACCCGCCTGCAGCTGCTCCACTCCCGCTTCGGCGACGACGGCGGCCCCAATGCCGGGTTTCGCAGCGGGCCGATCCACCTGGAGATTCACGGGATTGATGCCCTGGCCTGACGCCGCCAACACGGATTTGCGCCGCCTGGTGGCCGCCGCCGCCGACCTCTGCCGCAAACCCCTGCGCCATGGTGTTGTTCTCACTTCCGATCCGGAGCAGGAGGACTGCAGCCTGCGGATCGAGACCCGCTCGCCGGAGGGGGAGAGGCGGACGGAGGAGGACTTGGAGCTGGAGATCTACCGCAGTGGCCAGGATCTCCATCTCACCCTCGCCTGGGCGGAGCCCGACGACCGGCCCATGCTCTGGCAGGGCAGCCATCCGGTTTGGATGAGCCCCCGGGGGGAACGCTGCGAGCGGCCCGCGGACGGCCTGCCGCTGGAGGCCCTGGCCCGGCGCCTGCGGGCCCTGCTCGCGGCGGGCTGACGCCGGCCGGATCAGGAGGGGGGCAGGTCGGTGACGGCCCCCAGGCTGCTGCTGCTCACCTGCCGGGCGTACTTCCCGAGAACGCCGGTGCGATAGCGGGGCTCCGGCTTCACCCAGGCGGCGCGGCGCCGCTCCAGCTCCCCTTCCTCCACGTTGAGCGCCAGCTGCCGCTGGTGGGCATCCACCGTGATGCTGTCGCCTTCCTGCACCAGGGCGATCAGGCCCCCGACGGCAGCCTCGGGGGCGACGTGGCCCACCACCATGCCGTAGGTGCCGCCGCTGAAACGGCCATCGGTGATCAGGGCCACCTTGTCCCCGAGGCCCTCGCCGATGATCGCGGCCGTGGGGGCGAGCATCTCGCGCATCCCCGGCCCCCCCACCGGCCCCTCATAGCGAATCACCACCACATCGCCCGGGCGGATCTGCTTGGCGAGGATCGCCGCCAGGGCCTCCTCTTCGCTCTCGAACACCCGCGCCGGTCCGGTGATGGCCGGGTTTTTCACCCCACTGATCTTCGCCACGCTGCCCTCGCGGGCGAGATTGCCCTTGAGGATGGCCAGATGGCCCTGGGCATAGAGGGCTTCGCGCAGGGGCCGAATCACCGCCTGACCCGCTGGAGGCTCGCTGGGCACGTCCGCCAGCACCTCCCGCAGGCTGCGGTCTTCGATGGTGCGGCAGTCGCCGTGGAGCAGGCCGGCATCCAGCAGCAGCCGCATCACCTGCGGGATCCCGCCGGCCCTGTGCAGGTCGATGGTCACGAAGCGGCCGCTGGGCTTGAGGTCGCAGATCACGGGAACCCGCTGGCGGATCGTTTCGAAATCGTCGATGCTCAGGGGCACGCCGGCGGTGCGGGCTACCGCCAGCAGGTGCAGCACCGAATTGGTGGAGCCCCCCACCGCCATGATCACGCTGATGGCATTTTCGAAGGCTTTTCGGTTGAGTAGATCCCGCGGCCGGATGTTCTTGGCCACCGCTTCCACCAGCACCTCGGCGCTGCGGGCCGCGCTGTCCGCCTTCTCCGGATCTTCCGCGGCCATCGTGGAGCTGTAGGGAAGGCTGAGGCCCATCGCCTCAAAGGCGGCGCTCATGGTGTTGGCGGTGAACATGCCGCCGCAACTGCCCGCCCCCGGACAGGCATTTTTTTCGATCGCGATGAGCTCCTGCTCATCGATCCTGCCCCCGCTGTATTGACCCACCGCCTCGAAGGCGCTCACCACCGTGAGGTCGCAGGCGCCCAGCCGGCCGGGTTTGATCGTGCCGCCGTAGACAAAAACCGACGGGATGTTCAGGCGCGCCATCGCCAGCATCGCGCCGGGCATGTTCTTGTCGCAGCCCCCGATCGCCAGCAGAGCATCCATGCTCTGGGCATTGCAAGCGGTCTCGATCGAGTCGGCGATCACCTCGCGGCTCACCAGGGAGTACTTCATCCCCTCCGTGCCCATCGAGATGCCGTCGCTGACGGTGATCGTGCCAAACATCTGGGGCATGGCGCCGGAGGCCAGGGCGGCGGCCTCGGCCCTGAGGGCCAGATCGTTCAGGCCGATGTTGCAGGGCGTGATCGTGCTGTAGCCGTTGGCGATGCCCAGAATCGGCTTGTTGAAATCGTCGTCGCCGAAGCCCACCGCCCGCAACATCGCCCGGTTGGGGGAGCGCTGGAAGCCCTGGGTGATCGCGGCGGAGCGGAGCATGGCAAGAACGGGGGTTCGTTTTCCGAACCTACTGAGGGGGCTGCACCCTTGGGCCGCCGCGCTCCGCGTTGCGGGGGGCCGGGCTCAGCTTTGCGGCTGCATCCGCTCCAGCTGGCGGCGCACCTCCTCAATCGCCTGGTTCAGCTTCTGAACCCGGTCGTGGAGTTGGGGGTCGAGGGAGGGCAGGGCCGTCGGCAGGGTTTCGCTCTCCTCCAGCTGGATCCCCGGGTGGCGGGAGAGGTGGAGCAGGCGCTGCAGGCGCTGTTCCCGCCGGCGGCGATCCGCAGTGGACAACAGCCAAAGGGCCAGTCCGGCGGCCCCCACCACGGCCCCCGCCACGGCACTCGCCACGATCGCCGAACCTTCGGAGCGGAGGGTGTCCCTGGAGTCAGGCATGGCGAGGGGGGGGCGAGCCGGGATCCCGAGCGTTCAGTCGGACGGGCTTTCACCCTAGGGGGGCCAACCCGTGCTTTCCATACAGGCGGGCGGCGGCATCGCCGAATCCGGGCCGCAACCGCCGTTGGTCATCCACCTCCGGATCGATCCCGGCGGTGTAGATCGTCAGATCGGAGAAGCGCTCCCCCACCGCCTTGAGGCCTGGAGCGCCGCACAGGGCCGCAATCACCCGCAACCGCGCTCCGCTCACCCCCAGGCCGGCCAGGCGCTCCAGCAGGGCGACCAGGGTGGCGCCACTGGCGAGGGCGGGCAGGAAAACCAGCACCCCCTCCCGCGCCCCGATCGTCTCGGGCAGGTCGTCGAGATACCAGTGGGTGCGCGAGCCTGGCCCTTCGGTTTGCAAGCCGACGTGGGCCACCCGGGCGGCGGGCAGCACCGCCCGGGCCCCATCCCAGATCCCGAGACCGCCGCGCAGCACCGGAATCGCCAGCACCGGCACGGCGGGGTCGATCACCCGGCCCTCGCAGGGGCCCAGGGGCGTCTCCACCTCCACCTGGCGTTCCGGCAGCCAGTCGCGCAGGGCCTCGTAGGTGAGCCAGCGCCCCAGCTCCGTCATGGCCGTCGCGAAGAGGGGGGAGGGGGTCTGGCGGTCCCGCA
>JBIPMZ010000300.1:0-3215 GCA_044376165.1 Cyanobium sp. | reverse complement strand
AGCGAGAGGCGCTGGAGAGAGCGGTCGGATGGGAGCCAACGATCAGCAGCTGGAGCTCCTCGGCGCCCTGGCCGCCCTGGGCGGCGCGGCGGGGAACGGCAGGCTGCGCGATCTGCTGGGCTGGGACGAGGCCAGCTATGAAGCGGTGAAGGCTGCGCTGGTCGCGTCAGGACAGGTGCGGCCCGGCCGAGGTCGTGGCGGCTCGGTGAACCTGGCTGATGGCTCGGCAGTCATCAGCGATGTGGACGGTGATGAAGCCGCCGTCGAGGATGCCCTCGATGAAAGACCCCGAAGCCACTCCGCCAGCCAACGGAAAAACCGATCGATGACCGCCCCAGCCCCAGGCCCCCAGCCCACCGGCAAACAGAACCTTTCGGCCTTCCTCTGGAATATTGCCGACCTTTTGAGGGGTGACTACAAACGAAGTGACTACGGCAAGGTCATCCTCCCGTTCACCGTTCTGCGTCGACTGGACTGCGTGCTGGAGCCCACAAAAGAGCTGGTCCTTGCGGAGAAAGAGCACCGCGAAAGCCAAGGCCTCGACCCTGAGCAGTTTCTGCTGCGGGTTGCGGGACAAGCGTTCTGCAACACCTCAGCAATGAGCGTGAAGCGGCTGATGGGCGACCAAGACAACATCGGCGAAAACCTGCGCAGCTACATCCAAGCGTTCACCCCAGAAGTGCGGGACATCTTTGAGAACTTCGAGTTCCATCTTCAGATCGATCGTCTTGAACGGGCAAAGCTGCTCTATATGGTCACTGAGCGTTTTTCGCAAGTCGATTTGCATCCCGAAACGGTCGGCAATTCTGAGATGGGAATGGTATACGAAGAGCTTATTCGTAAGCATGCTGAAGAATCCAATGAGACAGCTGGGGAGCACTTCACCCCGCGTGAAGTGATCCGTTTGATGGTGAATCTGATCTTCATCGAAGACGATCAGGCCCTCACTCAGCCCGGCATCGTGCGCAGCCTGTACGACCCCACCGCAGGCACCGGCGGCATGCTCAGCGTGGCCGAGGAACACCTGGTGGGGATGAACCCCTCGGCGCGGCTGGTGCTGAGCGGCCAGGAGCTGAATCCGGAGAGCTATGCGATCTGCAAGGCCGACATGCTGATCAAGGGGCAGGACATCAAGAATATCCGCTTCGGCAATACGCTCTCGGATGACCAGCTGGGCGATCAGAAATACGACTACATGCTCTCCAATCCCCCGTTCGGGGTGGAGTGGAAGAAGATTCAGAAGGAGGTGCAGCGGGAGGCTGACACGCTTGGCTTTGCCGGTCGATTCGGACCAGGGCTGCCGCGGGTGAGCGATGGCTCGCTTCTGTTTCTGCTGCACCTGATCAGCAAGATGCGACCAGCAAAAGATGGCGGCAGCCGCTTCGGGATTGTGCTGAATGGATCACCGCTGTTCACTGGAGGGGCGGGCTCAGGCGAGAGCGAGATTCGCCGTTATGTACTGGAGAACGATCTGGTGGAGGCCATCATCGGCCTGCCGACAGATATGTTTTACAACACCGGCATCAGCACCTATGTGTGGATCCTCAGCAACCGCAAACCCGAGGAACGCAAGGGTAAGGTGCAACTTATTGATGCGAGCGGCTTCTGGCAGAAGATGCGCAAGAGCCTGGGCAGCAAGCGCAAGGAACTGAGCCCCGAGCACATCGAAGAGATCACCCGCCTGTTCGGCAGCTTTGAGGAGGCCGAGAAAGACGGCAAGCCGATCAGCAAGATCTTCCGCAACGAGGATTTCGGCTACCGCACGATCACCGTGGAGCGCCCGGTGCGTGACGACGCCGGCAACGTGGTGCTGGGCCAGCGCGGCAAGGCAAAGGGTCAGCCCCAGGCCGATTCCAGCCTGCGCGACACCGAGAACGTGCCGCTCTCGGACGACGTGCAGACCTACTTCGAACGCGAGGTGCTGCCCCACGTACCCGATGCCTGGATCGACCACGACAAGACGAAGGTGGGCTACGAGATTCCCTTCAACCGCCATTTCTATGTGTTCACTCCGCCCCGGCCGCTGGAGGTGATCGATGCGGAGCTGAAGCAGGTGACCGATCGGATTCTGGAGATGATCGGAGGGCTGTCAGCATGAGAGACCCCAGCCAAGCCACGCCACCTTCTGATCTGATCCTCTACCAAACGGAGGACGGCAAAACACGCATCCAATGCCGCTTTGAGGATGACAACCTCTGGCTGACTCAGGCGCAGATAGGAGAGCTCTATCAGAAGGACGTCAAGACGATTAACGAGCATCTTCTAAACATCTACGAAGAGAAAGAGCTTGCAGAAAGCTCAACCATCCGGAAATTCCGGATCGTTCGAATCGAGGGCAAACGCCACGCGCGCATGCCCCTGCCCAGAAAGCCAGTAAGCTGGTATACCAGGTCAGAGACGCATGAAAACCACCCTTGACCTTCCCGATCACCTGATGCGCCAGGTGAAGCAACGAGCTGTGCAGCAGGGGCGGCCCATCAAAGAGCTCGTGGCCGACTACATCCGCCAGGGCCTGCATGGTTCCGCCGCCCTGCCGCAGGCCGCCAGGCGCGAGGTGTTGGAGGTGGACGCGCAAGGATTCCCGCTGTTCCGCACGGATCCCCAGCTCAAGCGGCCTCCGATCGATGTGCCCACAGCCCTGCGGCTGGAGCAGGCCACCCTGATGCAGGAGGACTGTCAGCGTGCCGGCTTGTCTGCTTGATAGCAACGTGTGGCTGGCTGCGGCCTTTGCCAAGCATCCAGCCCATGCGGTCTCCCGCCGGGTGCTGTACTCGGCCAGCGCGGACGAACCGGCCTTGTGGTGCCGCGCCACCCAGCAGAGTTTTCTGCGTCTGGCCTCCACGCCGGTGATCACGCAGGCGTATGGCGTGCCGAAGACCAGCAACGGTGATGCCTGGGCCGCGTTGCAGACCTTCCTGGCGCTGCCGCAGGTGGATGTGATCGATGAACCGCCCGAGCTGGGACGCACCTGGTGCCAGTTGGGCGCGATCGAGCAGGCCGCCCCGAAACGCTGGATGGATGCCTACCTGGCCGCCTTCGCGATCACGGCCGACCTTGCCCTGATCAGCCTCGACCAGGATTTTCGCCAGTTTGAGCCGGAGGGTCTCACGCTCCAGCTGCTGCAGGTGGCTGGCAATGGAGACCCCGCACCATGAGCTTTCCCCGTTACCCGGCCTACAAGCCCAGCGGCGTGGAGTGGCTGGGGGAGGTGCCGG
>JBIPMZ010000221.1:0-4284 GCA_044376165.1 Cyanobium sp. | reverse complement strand
CGTCTCCCTCCGTGATTCCGCATTCCAGGACAGGCCGATGACCGACTCCAGAACCCGCATCGTGGCCGCGGTGCTGAATGGCCTGAAGCTGCCGCCCCGCTTCCGGCTGCGCATGGTGAAGGAGGACCCCATCCGGCTGGAGTTGAGCATCACCCCGGCCTATGGCAAAGATCCCATCCTGGTGGGCATCGTGGAATCCCAAGACCTGGTGGCGCGCCGCGATCGCGAGGGCCGCATCCCCCGCGATCTGCAGGGCACCTGGGATTGGACCGTTCGCCACGGCAAAGTGAGCACAGGCGGCTGGAATCCCTACCTCAAGGAAGCTCTGCAAACCATGTTTGAGACGGGCCTGCCGGCCATCGTCTACGAAGAAACCACCGGCGAGGCCTACCACCCGGTGGATGGCGTCCGTCACGTGCGCTGACCCTGGACCCCGCCCCCTTCGCCCTCCCCATCGATCCCCGGATCCCGGAGATCCTGGCGGCCCTCTCCCCCGGCAGCACGGTGCTGCTTCAGGCCCCGCCAGGGGCTGGCAAGACCACCCGGGTGCCCCTTGCCCTGCTGGATCATCTGGGACCCGGAGAGAAGATCTTGCTGCTGGCGCCGCGCCGGTTGGCGGCCCGCGCAACGGCCCACCGACTGGCGGAGGCGCTGGGGGAAACGGTGGGGGATCGGGTGGGCTACTCGGTGCGACTCGAGTCCCGCCTCAGTGCCGCCACGCGGTTGGAGGTGCTCACCGGCGGCCTGGCGCTGCGGCGCCTCCAGGCCGATCCAGCGTTGGAGGGGGTGGCCTGCGTGATCTTCGACGAGTTCCATGAGCGGGCGGCGGAGACGGATCTGGCCCTGGCCTTCACCCGCCAGGCCCGCGCCCTGCTGCGTCCCGATCTGCGCCTGCTTCTGATGTCGGCCACCCTCGATCTGGCGCCGCTGGCGGAGCGCTTCGAGGGAGCGCGGGTGATCACCAGCCAGGGGCGCAGCCACCCGGTGGAGGTGCGGCACCAGCCGCCGCGACCGGGGGAATGCCTGGAGCGGCAGGTGCTGCGCGCCCTGGAGCAGCACTGGCTGGACGAACGCGGGCCCGGGGAGACGGTGCTGGTCTTCCTGCCGGGCCAGAAGGAAATCCACGCCGTCCAGCGGGCGATCCTCGAGCAGGCCTGGGCTGCCGAGCTGGAATGCGCTCCCCTGCACGGTCAGCTGCCCCTGCCGGAGCAGCGGAGGGCGATCGCACCGGCCCGGGGCGCCCCCGGCAAGGTGGTGTTGACCACCTCGATCGCGGAGAGCTCCCTCACGATCGAGGGGGTGCGCCTGGTGATCGACAGCGGCCTGAGCCGTCTCCTGCGCTTCAACCCCGGCACCGGCATGGACGCCTTGATCACCCTGCCCGCCTGCCAGGCCAGCGCGGAGCAGCGGCGGGGCCGGGCGGGACGAACCGGACCGGGCCGTTGCCTGCGGCTGTGGTCGCCGGCGGAACAGCAGCGGCGACCCGCCTTCCACGCCCCGGAGCTGCGAGAGGTGGATCCCCTGCCGATCGCCCTGCAGCTGGCGGCCTGGGGAAGTCCCTTGGGGGAGGACCTGCCCTGGCTGGAGCCGCCGCCCCCGATGCCGCTGCGGGAAGCCCACCAGCTGCTGAAGCCGCTGGGGGCCTTCCACGGCACGGGGCTCACCCCCCATGGTCGGGAGATGGCGGGGGTGGGGCTGCACCCGCGGCTCGCCCACATGCTTCTGAACGCAAGGGAGTCCGGCTGGCTGGAGCTGGCCACCGCCCTGGCGGTGTTGATCAGCGAGCGGGATCCGCTCGACCGCCGCGCCGTCGGCTGCGATCTCCTGCGGCGCCTCGACTGGCTGCGCGGCGGTGTGGGCGGGGCTCGGGGGCCGCTGCACCAGCTGCAGGCCCAGCTGCGACGCCAGGTCGAACCCCTCCCCGGCCGCACCCCCCGCCGGGCTGACCCGCGGCAGGAGCCCTCCGAGGACTGGGCGGTGGCGCGCCTGCTGGCCTGGGCCTACCCGGAGCGGCTGGCGCTGACGCGAGGGCAGGGGGAAGGCCGCTTCCTGCTGCGCAGCGGTCGCGGGGCCTGGCTACCCCCGGAGGATCCCCTGGCGGGGGCGGAGGCCCTGGCGGTTGCCAGCCTCGATGGTCGCGGCCGGGAGGCCCGGGTGCTCCTGGCCGCTCCACTTCCCCGGGGGTTGCTGGAGGAGCTGGCCGAGGAGCAGGGCCGGATCGAACAGCGCACAGGCTGGGACCCGGTTGGCGAACGGGTGCGTTGCGAGCGGCTGCGACGGCTCGGGGCCCTCGTGCTGGAGCGCCGACCCTGGGACGATCGCGACGGCGTGGGGCCGGACGCCGTCGCGGTGCGGGCGGCCCTGGCGGAGGGGCTGCGGGATCTCGGCCTGGAAGCCCTGCCCTGGTGCCAACGCTCCCGCCAGCTGCAACAGCGCCTCGCCCTGGTGCATCGGCACCTGGGTGCCCCCTGGCCCCCGCGCGACTGGGACCGCCTGGCCGCCGCTCCGCTCTCCTGGCTGGATCCGTGGCTGGAGGGAATGCGCAGCCGCCAGGATCTGCAGCGCCTCGATCTGATCGAGGCCCTTTGGGGCGATCTCCCCTGGCCTCTCCGCCGAAAGCTCGACGACTGGCTGCCGGAATCCCTTCCCGTCCCCTCGGGGCGGCGGGTGCGGCTCGACTACAGCGCCGAGAATCCGGTCCTCGCGGTGAAGCTCCAGGAAATGTTTGGCGCCCCCGAAACCCCCACCCTGCTGGAGGGGCGCCTGCCGGTGACCGTGCAGCTGCTCTCCCCGTCGGGGCGCCCTGTGGCCATCACCCGCGACCTGGCGAACTTCTGGGGCGCGGGCTACCGCGAGGTGCGACGGGAGCTGCGCGGCCGCTATCCCAAGCACCCCTGGCCCGAGGACCCGCGCAGCGCTGTAGCCACGGCGCTCACCACAGCCCGGCTCCAGCGCCGCGGCCCGGAGGCGCCGCCGTCCTAGGGCAGCGGTGCGCTCCAAGCGGCGCGGAACTCCGCGGCCAGATCCCCGAGCAGTTCGGCAAAGCCGAAGTGAAGCAGCCCCTCGAGAATGCCCTCGCAGCCTTCTCCCCGGGCGCGGTACAGCGCGGCCAGCGGCGGCAAGGCCGCCAGCAGGGCCGGCTCGGCGTTGGCCACCACCACCCCGCTCAGACCGGTCTCGAACATCGCCAGGTCGTTGAGGGAATCGCCGGCGGTCACCACCCGTTCGGAGCCAATTTCCAACCACTCCAGCAGGGTGCTCAGGGTGCTGCCCTTGTTGACGCCGGCGGGGAGAACGTCGAGGTAGCGATCCCCGGAGATCAGGCAGTCGACCCCATGGCCTGCCAACGCGGCCAGGCGAGCGGGATCGAGGGCGGCGATGTCCACGTCGTAGGCCAGGCGACGAACGGCGGTGACCGGCTGGTCGGAGAGGCCGGGCATGGCCGCGAGCAGCGGCAGGAGTCGCTCGGGCAGGCCCCGCCATCGCGCCTCGATCGGGTCCACCGCCAGGGGCACGGGCTGGAGGCTGAGACCGCAGGCCAAGGTGCTGCCCACATCCCCGATCACCAGGTGCGGGGGATGCAGCCCCATCCCCCGCTCCAGCTCCAGCAACCGGCCCACCGAGCACAGATCCCGACCGGTGCTGTACACATGCAACACCCGCTCCCGCTCCGCCTCCAGCCAGCCATAGAGCCGTCGTCGCCAGCGTGGGGGACCGTCGAGCAGGGTGCCGTCGAGGTCGGTCACCAGCACCAGCTGGGGATGGGGGGGCAGGGCAGCGCTGAGCTGCTCCTGCAGGAGGTCCCTCGGGCGTGCCGGCGTCACCATGGGATTCTGCGGGCGCCCTGGTGGGCCACAACCTAGGGTGAACCGAGGCTGCTCCGGTGCGCCTTGCCCCCCGTCACCCCCGACCCCCCGGCGCGAGCCCCGGCCCGCCGCTGGTTTGCCAGCAACCGCCGCGATGGATCCCGTCTGCTCAGCAGTGCCCTGGTGATCGCAGGCGCCGGTCTGGTGCGCCTCGATCATCCCTTCGGTCGGCTGGTTTTCGGGGTGGCCGCCGCGATCAGTCTGTACTGGTGGTTGCAGTACCGCCGGCTCTCGTCTTAACCGCCCACCTCCGTGCCCACGAGCCCTTCGGCCCCACCCGCCCGCCTGAACCTGGAGGGGATCCCTCGTTACAGCGTGCGGGAACTCAACGAGGCGGTGGCGGCTCTGCTGGATCGCGGCTTCGCGCCACGGTTCCTGCTGGAGGCCACCGTCAGCCGCCCACAAAACAAAAAGGGCC
>JBIPMZ010000027.1:0-15275 GCA_044376165.1 Cyanobium sp. | reverse complement strand
GAAACCTGCGACCACGAGCACGGCCACTGCGTCCATGAGGAGGGGCCTGACTCCCCGGGCCACCACGAGGCCCATGCAGAGCACGGACATCACGAGCACCACGGGCACCACGAGCACCACGAGCACCACGAGCACAGGGAGGCCCAGGCCCATGATCATCATGCTGATCACGATCATGCCGTCCATCCCGACCATGCGGCCATCGAGGGCTTCACCTCCCTCTCCTTTCAGAGTGATCAGCCCCTGTCGCTGCGGCGCTTCCAGCACTTCCTCGACAACCAGCTGCCGCCGGGTGTTTTCCGGGCCAAGGGCATCCTCTGGTTCCAGGAGAGCGAGCGGCGCCACATCTTCCATCTGGCGGGCAAGCGCTTTTCGATCGACGATGGGGATTGGCCGGGGGAGCGCCGCAACCAGCTCGTGCTGATCGGCCGGGAGCTCGACCACGAGCGGCTGCGCCAGCAACTGCAAGCCTGTGTCGCCCGTCCCAGTGCTCGCGGATTCGGCTAGGGTGTCCGTACCAGGTTCCGAACCATGATCGAATTGCTGCTGTTGATGGGTGTCATCGGACTGTTTGGCCTGGTGATGTGGCTTACTTTCGACTCGGATGACGACAACCGCGGCGGGGGCTTGATGCAGCCTGTGCTCCTCCCGGTGCGCGTGCACCCGCGCCGCTGAGCTGGCTCCAAGGGGCCCGCGTCACTCCAAATCGTGACGAAAGGCACAGCGTTTCCTGCGCGATTCCAAGCCCTGCTTGGGAGCATGGAGGGCCTCTCCTCTTCTCATTGTGCTGAGGTTTTTCCGTCACCCTCCGGTCGGCCCTCGCTCCGGCATCCCCCTGCTGTCCCTGGCCCTCACCCTGATCGGGGTGGTTTCCCTCTTCGGCTGCCGTGAGCCCATCACCTTGGGGGTGTATTCGGGACGCCATTACAACACCGATAAGGATCTTTACCAGCGTTTCACTGCGCGCACCGGCGTTCGCGTGCGGCTGCTGGAGGGCAAGGACAGCGCCCTGATCGAGCGGGTGCGCAGCGAAGGGAAGAACAGCCCGGCCGATGTGCTCGTGCTCGTGGATGCCGCCCGTCTGGATCGGGCGGCCCGACAGGGTCTGCTCCGGCCGGTGCGCTCCCCGGCCCTGGAGCGGGATGTGCCGGCGCCGCTGCGGGATGCGCAGGGCCGCTGGTTCGCCCTGACGCGCCGGGTGCGCCTGCTGGTGCTCAACCCGGCGGTTCTGCCGGCCCCCACCCCACGGGATTACAGCGATCTGGCCCGGCCGGAGCTGAAGGGCAAGCTCTGTCTGCGGGACAGCCGCAGTGTCTACAACCAGTCCCTGGTGGCCGACCAGCTGATCCGCCGCGGCGAGAGCGCCACAGCGGCCTGGGTGAAGGGGATGGTGGCCAACCTGGGCCAGCCGCTGTTCAGCTCCGACATCCCCCTGGCCCGGGCGGTGGCCCGGGGCGAGTGCGGTGTGGCGCTGGTGAACAGCTACTACGTGGCCCGCATGCTCGCCGGCGAGGCGGGCGCCGAGGACCGGCGGCTCGCCCAGAAACTGACGGTGCGGATCCCGAATCCGGCCCATGTGAACGTCAGCGGCGCCGGCGTCACCCGCCACTCCCGCCATCCGGAGGAAGCCCGGCAGTTGATCGAGTTCCTGGCCTCCCCGACGGGGGGGCGCGGCTACGCGGAGGCGAACCACGAATACCCCCTGCGCAGCAGCGGCGACGACCCGATCCTGAAGGGCTTCGGGCCGGTGCGGGACGACGGGGTGCAGGCGGCGCAGATGGGGGAGCGCAACGCTGAGGCGGTGCGCCTGATGCGGGTGAACGGATGGCAATGAGCGCGGTGGTGAGGGCCCGGCCGCAGCGGCGATCCGTGCTGGAGGGCCTGGTGCTGGCGATCGCGGCCCTGGCGCTGCTTCCGCTGCTGGCCCTGGCGGTCTTCGCGCTGCTGTCGCCGGCGGGTCGGGGCGGGGTGGGGGAAGGGGGCGGTGCTGCGCTGGCCAACAGCGTGGCGTTGGTGCTGTCGGTGGGGCTGGGCGGGGCGGCATTGGGCACCGCCAACGGCTGGCTCACCGCCTGTTGCCGCTTCCCGGGTCGGCGCTGGCTGCGCATTGCCCAGCTGCTGCCCCTGGCCACGCCCGCTTACCTGCTCGCGGCGGTGCTGATCGACCTGGGCAGCCGCTTCGGCTGGCGGGTCCACGGCCTGGGTTGGACGGTGCTGGTGCTGACCCTGAGCACCTACAGCTACGTGTTCCTGCTGGCGACCGAGAGCTTCGCCAGTGGCGGCCGCCGCCAGCTCGAGGCTTGCCGCAGTCTGGGGGTGGGGGCTTGGGGAAGCTTCCGGCGGGTGGCGCTGCCGCTGGCCCTGCCGGCGGTGGGGGCCGGTGTGGCCCTGAGCGGCATGGAGGTGGTGAACGAATTGGGAGCTGTGGAGCTGCTGGGGGTGCCGAGCCTCTCGAGCGCCATCCTGCGCCGCTGGCAGGACGACGGCGAGCCGCAGGCGGCGGTGGGCCTGGCCCTGGCGGCGCTGGTGCTGGTGAGCCTGCTGGTGGCGGGGGAGCGGTTGCTGCGGCGCCGCAGCCGGCGTTGGAACCCGGGGGCGGCGGTGGAGGGGGCTCCGGAGTGGGGGCTGCGGGGTTGGCGGTGCCTGCTGGCCTGGCTGATCACGGGCTTGCCACCCCTTCTCGCCCTGGGGGTGCCGCTGCTGTGGGCGGTGCTGAGCCTGGATCAGCTGCGGGGGGAATCGGTGCTGGAGATCGGGGCCCTGGGGCTGCGCAGCCTGGGGTTGGGGTTGGCGGCGGCGGCGCTCACGGTGGCGGCGGGCCTGCTGCTGGCGGTGGCCCACCGCTGGATCCCGGCGCCGCTGCTCCGGCGGGTCACCTTCCTGGCGGGCATGGGCTACGCGGTGCCGGGGGCGGTGCTGGCCCTGGCGCTGCTGTTGTTGGGCGGGCCACTGGGGCTGAGCCCGCTGCCGCTGCTGGTGTGGGGCTACGCCGATCGGTTCCTGGCGGTGGCGAAGCAGGATTTGGACGCCGCCTTTGAGAGGCTCCCCCCCAGCATCGATGAAGCGGCCGCAGGTCTGGGGTGCGGTTGGTGGGCGGTGCTGCGGCGGGTGCATCTGCCGCTGCTGCGGGGACCGCTGCTGGTGGGGGCGCTGCTGGTGTTTGTGGATGTGGTGAAGGAACTCCCCCTCACCTTCGCGTTGCGGCCGTTTGATTTCGACACCCTCTCGGTGCGGGTGTTCCAGTACGCCAGCGACGAACGGGTGGGGGCGGCGTTGGTGCCGGCATTGCTGATCCTGTTGCTGGGGCTGGCGGCGGCGCTGGCGCTGGTGCCGGGATTGGAGCGGCGTGACGCCCGCCAGGACAAAAACATGGGCCTCCGCCGCGGTGGGTAAGGCTTACTCGTCCTCGTGGATCAGTCGGTCCTCGCTGAGGTCTTCCACCAGGTCGTAGAAGCGGATCGAGAACCACTCACGAAACAGCTCGTAGCTGCGGGGGCTGGGCCAGGCGTCGGGATCCAGGCACCACGACTGCAGCTCGCTGAGGAAGATCTTCTCGTACACCTCCCGCAGTCTCTGCTCGCCCTGAGCTGGGGTTTCGTAGGCGGGAATGAGGTAAAGGCTATGATCCTCTAGCTGATCGGTGGGGTCGATGCCGCCGCTCACCTGGCCAGACCATTCGATCAGCGGCCGCCTGGGACCCACACCGATTGCGCAGCGGTTGACGGAGGCCATGGCCTTGGGGGTTGCTTCGCCGGGCAAGGTAGCCGGATAAGCAGGATTCTGGTCTGCTCCAACCCCGAGAGTGGACACCCTGGAAACCCTCTCCCCTCCGTCTTGGAAGAATCCACGGGGCTGACCCTTCGAGAACGTGGGACGCGGGGGAGGCGGCGCAGTGGCCCCAAGGGAAGTGGCGCAGGCCTGGAGGAGCGGAGTGGCGAATACCGGAGCCCCACGGCTGGAGATCCGGCCGTGGGGGATTTCCCGGTGATCCTCCCGGGCCAAGGGGGGCGTCGCGCTCCGCCCCCCTTGGCGCCGCGGGGCTCCTAGTCGTGCTCTTCCTCCCCCCCGACCGGTACCAACCGCACCTGCTTTCTTCCCAACTTGATCTCGAACTCATCGCCGGGCTTCAGACCCAGCATGGCGGTGTAAGCCTTGCCCACCAGGAGGTTGCCGTTGCCCTGCACGGTGGCCACGTAGCTGAGCTTCCGGCCTGGGGTGCCACCACCCTTGCTTCCACCCTCCCCGAGGCTGAGGCCCTTGGCCTCGAGTAGCGCTTCGTAGAAGGCGGTGAAGTTCAGGCGCTCGCCACCATCCTTTTTGGTGCTGACGTAGCCGCAGGCCCGGACGAGATCGGACTTGGAGGCATCGCCGTGCTCCTTCACTTTGGCGAGGAGGTCGGGTCCGGTGAGCATGGAATGAGGTGGTGAACTCACCCAAGTCTATCGCTTCGTGGTGGCGATTGCCAGGCAACAGAATCGCGAGGTTGACCCGTTCTGCCGCTCCCCCATGCGGGCGGACGGGCGTGAAGAAAGCCCCCGCATCCCCCCACCTCAGCAGCGGTTGCGCGAGGATATGCGCATGGGTCCCATGCACTGCCCCCTCTGTATCGCTCTCGCGGTGTTGTCCGTGTTCCGGGCGGCTTCGCACCTATCGCTCCTCGCCTTGCGGCTGGCATCCAGGTCTCACCCCTAGTCTCTTCCCCTCGATCTCGCAGAGTCCAGGTTCTGCCGGATCGCCCCAGCCTCCAGCTTCAGCCCGGCGGAGTTCAGATCTTCAGAGCGAACCGCCACCCCGTCGAGCCCGCCGCGGCCCAGGCGATCCCGCCTCACTCACCCCCACAACCGCCGCCGCGGCGGGGCCGCCAGGCGCCGGTGGGCATCGGCCAGCAGATCGGGAATCGGCAGCTGGTGCGGGCAGCGGGGCAGGCAGGCGCCGCAGCGTGCGCAGGCGCTGGCATCCCGCTCCTCCCACCAGTGGCTCGCCCGGCCGATCAGGGCATAGCGCTCGCTGGCAAAGGTCTGCAGGCCATGGCCTACGGCCAGATTGCGCAGCCGCAACAGCGCGGGGATCGGCACCTCCGCCGGGCAGGGCAGACAGGCCTGGCACTGACCGCAACGGCTCTCCCCCAGCCGTTGGCGTCCCGCCGCCTCCAGGCGCCCCAGCGCTTCCCGTTCGGCCGGGCTCAGGGGCCCATCGGCCGCCGCCAGCCGCTCCGCCCAGCCCAGATCCGCCGGCCGCGCTGCTCCCAGGCTGAGGGTGCTGATCCCTTGGGCCAGCAGCCAGCGGTAGGCCAGTTCCAGGGGGGCAAACGGGGCGCAGTCCTCGCGCAGTTCCGCGGGGGGATCGTACAAACGGCCCCCTTTGTCGGCCGGTGAGATCGCCAGCACGCCGATCCCCTCGGCCAGGGCGGCGCGGGCCAACGGCAGCCGCTCCGGATCCAGCAGGTGGAGATGGAGGGCGCAGAAGCGAAAACGGCCGCTGGCCAGGGCGGCCTCGATCAGCGGGGTGGGGCCGTGGCTGGAGAAGCCCACCTGGCCCACCAGCCCCTCCCCCAGCGCCCAAGCCAGCAGCTCCGCCCCAGCCCCCTCCAGGGCCCAGGCGCGATGCGCCTCGGTGTTGAGGCCGTGCACCGCCAGGTTGTCGAGCCGTGCCGTCCCGAGGCGGGCCAGGCAGGCGAGAAGCTGCTCCCGTCCCCTGGCCACCTCCACCCCCGGCAGGATTTTGGAAGTGAGCACTAGCGCGGAGCGGCCGGCTGGATCGCGCTGCTCCAGCTGGGCGAGGGCCTCCCCGAGGAAGCGCTCCGCTGGCCCGTAGGCCGGGGCCGTTTCGATGTGGTTGATGCCCGCTGCCAGCGCTGCCGTCAACACTTCCGCCATCGTCTCCGGGCTCGCCAGGGCCCGCATCGTGCCAAGGGTGAAGAGGGAGACCGGCCGGCCGCCGCCGAAAGGTCGCCGCACGGGAGAGCCCGGCTCGCCCAACCCCTCAGCCGGGAGCGGGGTCATCGTCGCCCTCCTCCTCGCCCGCCTCCAGCTCCCCGCCGGAGGCGTCCGGCTCTGGCTGGGCCCGCTGCAGGTGGCGGATCAGCTCCGCCGGGCTGGTGCGATCGAGGAAGCGGCGAAAGTCTTCCTTCTCCTCCTCGTCCGCTTCCACATCGACGGGAATCGAAGCGTCGGAAACCACCTCCTCCAGCATCCAAATGCTGCTGTCGGTGCGAAGGGCCAAGGCGATCGCGTCGCTGGGGCGCGCATCGAGCTCGCTGCTGCTGCCGTCGGCATGGAGCACTTTGAGGACCGCCCGGAAGGTGTTGTCCTCGATGGCGTGGACCACCACCCGTTCCAGGGTGAGGCCGCCGGCCTGCATCAGGCTCACCATCAGGTCGTGACTGAGGGGCCGGGGCGGCTTGTCGCCATTGAGGCCGACCAGGATGTTCTGGGCTTGGGCCTGGTCGATCCAGATGGGTACCTGGCGGCGGCCCGAGGGATCGCGCAACAGGACGATCGGACTGCGGCTGGCGGCATCGAGGGCGATGCCGGCGACGCGCATTTCCACCATCGTTCGGAATCCTCCAGGCGGGCGGCCGTGGTTCGATTATGACCACGGCAAGCCCCAGGGGCGTTAAGAGGCATGTTCACCGGGCTGGTGCGGACGACCGGAAGGGTGCAGCGCTGCCCCGGCGGGGTGCGGATTCAGGCGGATCCCGAAGCCCTCGGGTCCCCGCAGCTGGGGGACAGCATCGCCGTGGACGGCGTTTGCCTGACGGTGGCCTCCCTGCAGGAGGACGGGTTTCGCGCCGCGGTGAGCGAGGAGACCCTGGAGCGCTCCACCCTGGCGGAGCGGGCTCGCCTCGGTGCTGCCGTGAACCTTGAGCCCGCCCTGCGGCTGGCCGACCGGATCGGCGGTCACCTGGTCAGCGGTCACGTCGATGGGGAGGGGAGCGTCACCGGCATCGAGCGTTTGGAGGGCTCCTGGCGGTTGGAGGTGGCCTGGAACGATCCCGCCTGGGGCCGGTACCTGTGCGAGAAGGCCAGCATCGCGGTGGATGGCATCAGCCTCACGGTCGCCGGCTGCCAGGAGGGAGGCGCGCGCTTCTGGGTCGCCGTGATTCCCCACACCTGGGGGTCCACCACCCTGCAGGAGCGGCGCGTGGGGGATCGGGTGAATCTGGAAGCCGACCTGCTGGCCAAATACACCGAGCGTCTGCTGGAGGCCCGCGGCGCCCTGGGCGGCAGGCCAGGGGGGCCTCACCAAAGCCCCCCGGCTCTGGAGGCCCGCTGGTTGGCGGAGCACGGCTGGATCTGAACCGGCGGTTGGCCGGCGGGATTCAGTCCTCCGGCTCCTCCAGGGGCAACAGCCAGATGGAACCGGTTTCCCGGTGCAGTTCGATCCGGAATTCCTGGCCCGGCTCCAGGCCCATCCGTCGGGTGTAGGCCTGGCCGATCAAGAGGTTGCCGTTGCCGTGGACCCGGGTGCGGAACTCGGCCTGTCGGCCCTTGCTCAGGGAGGGGCCGGGGTTGGCGGAGGGCAGGGCGTAGCCCTTGGCGGCCACCAGGGCGCGGTAGAAGCTTTTCTTCAACACCCGCCCGCTCGGCCCGACATACCCGCAGGCGCGGGCAATCTGGTCTTCGGGCCGGTTGCTCAAGGAACGCGCCTTATCCAGAAGCGCCTTGCCCTGGAGCATGGCCTCGGCGGGGGCAACGGAGAGATCGGCGGCTGCCGGATCCAGAGCGGTACGTCCGCTCAACCGGCCAGGCTCTGCGGATTGGTAGGGCGCCATTGATGTCGACGGGAATTTTTGTCAATTCTGGCGAAGCTCTTGCAGTTTCGGCAAGTATCCACCGATTCAGAGGAGATAAAGGATTCCGTACAGCACGACCCAGATCCCATCGACAAAGTGCCAGTAAAGTTCGGCCGCCTCGAAGCCAAAGGGTTCGCCGTTCAGAATGCGGCCCCCGGGCCGGGCTTGCAGCCAGACGATCAGGATGCAGATCACCCCGAGGGTGACATGCAAGCCGTGGAAGCCGGTGAGGGCATAGAAGGTGCTGGCGAAGAGGTTGTCGGTGAGGCCAAAGGGCAGGTGAAAATACTCAAACATCTGGCCCGCCAGGAAGGCCGCCCCCAGCAGCCCCGTGGCCAGCAACCAGCTGCGGCAGCCCGAACCGTTGCCCGCCCGGAGCTGGGAGCCGGCGCGGTGAAAGGTGTAGCTGCTCACCAGCAGCAGCACCGTGTTGATCGTGGGGAGCAGGAGCTCGAGCTCGTAGGTGGAGCCGGGGGGCAGGGGGTTGACGGCACGGAAGGTGAGATAGGCCGCAAAAAAACCCGCGAAGGTCATGCCGTCGGCCACCAGGAAGGTGGCCAGGCCGAACAGGCGGAAATCTCCATGCCCGTGGTCGTGGGGGGAGTCCTGGCTGGATTCCGCCGAGACGGAAAGCGCAGGGTCAGGAGCGGGGGGAGCCGAAGGGGCGGCCAGGGTGGGGTCGCCGGATCCGGGAGCGAGGCTGGTCATGGGGGTGGTGGGGATCAACGGCGGCTGGACAACCAGAGGGACTCCCCGGTGGCATCGGCCACGGGCAGGGCTCCGGGCGGGGTGCCATAGCCGTAGGGCTCGTGCACCAGGGGGGCTTCCCCATGCCAGTTTTCCACCGGCGGCGGCGAACTCGTGAGCCATTCCGGCGTGAGGGCATCCCAGGGGTTGTCGCCCGCCACGGGGCCGCGGAAGGCACTCCAGAGGCAATTGATCAGGAAGGGCAGGGTGCTGATCCCCATCAGAAGGGCTCCCACGCTGCTCACCTGGTTCCAGGTGGTGAAGCTGGGGTCGTACTCGGCCACCCGACGGGGCATGCCGTTGAGACCGAGCCAGTGCTGGGGGGCAAAGCAGAGGTTGAAGCCGAGGAAGGTGAGCGCGAAGTGGAGGCGACCCAGATCTTCATTGAGCAGGCGACCGGTGAACTTCGGGTACCAGTGGTAAAGAGCACCGAAGATCACAAAAACCGTACCGCCATACACGATGTAGTGGAAATGACCCACTACAAAGTAGGTGTCATGGACGTGGATGTCAAACGGAACCTGGGCGAGGGCTACGCCTGTGATGCCCCCGAATACGAAGTTGAAGATGAAGCCGCAGGAGAAAAGCATGGCGCTGTTCAGAGAAATGCGACCACCCCAAAGCGTTGCAAGCCAATTAAAAAATTTGATCCCGGTGGGGACGGCGATGAAGGAGGTGGCAATTGTGAAGAAAAGGCGCATCCACGGCGGAGTGCCGCTGGTGAACATGTGGTGAGCCCAAACAATCAAGCCAAGAAAAACGATGCCCATGATCGAATACACCATGGTTTGATATCCAAACAGTGGCTTGCGGGCATGCACCGGCAGGATCTCACTCACCAATCCGAAGGCCGGCAGCACCATGATGTAGACCGCCGGGTGGGAATAAAACCAAAACAAGTGCTGGTAGACCACCACGTTTCCCCCCAGACTCGGATTGAAGAAGCCGGTGTGAGCAATGATGTCGAAGCTCAACAGAATCAACGTGCCTGCCAAAACCGGTGTGGAGAGCACCACGAGGATGCTGGTGCCGAGCATGGCCCAGCAGTACATGGGGAGCATCATCATCTTCAGACCTGGCCTGCGCAGCTTGAGGATGGTGGCGATGAAATTGATGCCGCCAAAGATCGAGCTGCCTCCCAGGAGCAACACGCTCAGAATCCAAACGATCTGACCGGCGGCGGGGGTGGTGATGCTCAGGGGGGGATAGGCCGTCCAGCCCGACTGGGCAGCGCCGGTGATGAAATAGCTACTGATCAGTAGGATGCCGGCGGGGGGGATCAGCCAAAAGGCCACGGCATTCAGGCGGGGGAAGGCCATGTCGCGCGCCCCGACATAGAAAGGGATCAGGTAATTCCCGAAGGCCCCATTCACAACCGGGACAATCCAGAGGAAGATCATCACCGTTCCGTGCAGGGTGAGCACCTGGTTGTAGGTGTCACGGCTCACAAAGTCGCTGATCGGGCTGGCCAGCTCCGTGCGAATCACCCCGGCGAGCGCCCCACCGATGAAGTAGAAGACAAAGCCGGTGATCAAATACTGCAAACCGATCACCTTGTGATCCAGGCTGAAGCTCAAGTAGCGAAGCCAGCCCTGCGGCTGCAGCCCTTCAGGCTGAGGCTGGAAATCGCTCGCGGAGGCGAGGGTCATGGTGGAAGGGGGAGGAAGCGACGAAGGAAAGGAGGTGAAAGCCCAGGGAGAGCTCAGCCGGTGATGGAGCCCGGGGCGGCGGCGGCGACGGTGGCGGGGCGATTCTTGTTGACCCAGGCCTCAAAGTCGGCGGATTCGTGGACGACAACCGTGGAGCGCATACCTCCGTGGTAAGGGCCGCAGAGCTCAGCGCAGACGATCGGATAACTGCCGGGGCGGGTGGCGGTGAAGGTGAGCACTGTGGGCTGTCCGGGGATCACGTCCTGTTTGAGGCGAAACTGGGGCACCCAGAAAGCGTGGATCACATCGTTCGCCTTCATGCGCAACTCCACCGGCCTGCCGACGGGTACGTGGAGCTCGCCGCTGGTGATGTCTCCATCGGGGTAATGGAAGATGAAGGCGAACTGCATCGCCGTGAGATCCACAGGCAAGGCGTTGCTCTCGGCACCGGAGGGGCCGATCCCTCCCCAGACCCGCGCTCCGCTCTTCCCGGACGGGGAGCCGGCGCTCGGCAGGGAGGCTGCCATCACCGTTCCATCGGCCATCTCTGCCATCCCCCCGGCGCTTTGGTGCGAAGCATGCATGGCGGAGTGGTCATTGAGAGGGGCCATCCCGCCCATGCGCTCGTAGATGTCATAGCTGTAGATACCTACAAACAGAACAACGATCGCCGGGACTGCCGTCCAGAGGATCTCCAGGGGCAGATTGCCCTCGATGGCCGCCCCGTCGCCCCGCTGACCCGGGCGGCGCCGGAAACGAATCAGGCTGAAGACCAGCAGACCAACAATGCCCAGAAAAAGGATCGTGCCGATGATGAACAGCACCTTGAAGAGGTCGTCGTAGATCGGTGCGTTGGTGCTGGCGTCAACCGGAAGCAAAGAGACGTTGTTGCCGATCCAAAAGCCGGAGAGCACAAGGAGCATGCCCGCCAGCAGGGTGATCAGCGCGGAGGGAATCTGCACGGGGAGACGGGGGAAGGGACGAGTGGGGCAAGGACGGGAAGGCCGAGCTGGGGGAGGCGCCGGCGCCGAGGCGGCAGGGCTCGGGGGACCAGGATTGGGCGGCGGGGGTGGGGAGGGGCGGTCCGGAGGGATGAGCTAAAGAGGCCTACAAGCGTATTTACTCCCGGCGGAAGACGCGAAACCGTTTGTAGCAGAGGCGGCCATCGCCGCGAAATTTCACACTTGCTCCCTTTTCGCGGCTGGATGTGCGGGATCGCTCATCTTTTAAAAGTCGCTACCTTGAAACCCCCAGACCCTCGGTTCATGCAGTTGGCACCACGGCTGGTGGCCCCCCCGACCTCCCAGTCTGCCGCCGGCACGGATCCTCCGCCCTTGGACGGCGCCCCACCCCCGCAGGGGGCAAGGCTCTCGGCCCGGGTCGAGCTGCTCACGGCACACTTGGTGGTTGCCCTGGTCGCCCTGGTCGCGGTGGGGGGAGCCACGCGGGTGATGGAGGCGGGCTTGGCCTGTCCGGATTGGCCCCTCTGCTACGGCCTGCTCCTGCCCGGCCGCCAGATGAACCTTCAGGTTTTCCTGGAGTGGTTTCACCGTCTTGATGCCTTCCTGGTGGGCCTGGCCCTGCTCGCTCTGGCGACGGTCAGCCTGTGGCGCCGCCAGCACCTGCCCCCCTGGTTGCCCCGCCAGGCCGCGGCTGCCCTGCTGCTCGTGGCGGGCCAGGGGGCCCTCGGCGCCTTCACCGTGACCCGGCTGCTCTCCCCATCGGTGGTGACCGCCCACCTGGCCACCGCCCTGCTGCTGGTGGCGTTGATCAGCGCCACCGATCAACGCCTCCGCATCGCCCGGATCGCGGCCCTCCAACCCGCGGCCCGCGCTCCGATGCCCGGGCTGTGGCTTTCTTGTGTGGTGGTGGCGGCGGCGCTGGTGTTTGCTCAGTGCGTGCTCGGAGGCTTGATGGCCAGCCGCTGGGCCGCGGATCTCTGCCTGCAGGCGGGAGAGGGCTGCCAGTGGCTGCTCCGCCACCGCCTCGCGGCCGGCCCCGCCACCCTTGCCGTGTTCGCCCTTCTGCCGGTTGGACTCCTGGCCCGTCCCTCCCGCCCCGGGTTGCCCCTGCTCACCGGGCTCGCGGCCCTGCTGGTGGTCCTGCAGCTGGCTTTGGGGGTGCTCACCCTGCGCCAACTCCTCAGCCAGCCCGCCGTCACCGTCGCGCATCAGCTCACCGCAGCTCTGCTGATCGCTGTTCTCGCCGCCCTCTGGGGCCGCAGCCTTCCCGTTGCGGGTTCCGCCGCCGCCTCCCTCACCCTGGAGGGGATCGATGGTTAGCGCCAGCCCCGGGGTTGCCCCCGCCGTTTCCCTCTCCGCCCCGTGCAGCCCCTCGATCCGGCCTTCGGTGCGTCTGCCGGCCTGGCTGGAGGTGGCCAAGCCACGACTCATTCCCCTCCTGCTCGCCACCACCCTCGGCGGCATGGCCCTGACGGCGGGGTGGCCCCCGACCCCGCTACGCCTCTTGGCCACCCTCCTCGGCGGGGCGATGGCTTCCGCTGCCGCCGGAGTTCTCAACTGCCTCTGGGAGCAGGAACTCGATGGCCGCATGCAGCGCACCAGCCGCCGGGCCCTGCCCTCCGGTCGCCTGGCGCAACGGCAGGCGTTTCAGTTGGCGATCGCCCTGACCGCCGGCTCGGTCGCGGTTCTCGTGCTGGGGGTCAACTGCCTGGCTGCCGCCCTCTCCCTCCTCGGCTTGTGCAGCTACGTGTTGCTGTACACCGCCCTTCTCAAGCCCCGCACCACGCAAAACATCGTGGTCGGCGGCGTTGCCGGGGCGATTCCACCCCTGGTGGGGGCTGCCGCCGCCACCGGTCAGCTCGGCTGGGGCGGCTGGTGGTTGTTCAGCCTGGTGATGGTCTGGACCCCGGCGCACTTCTGGGCCCTCGCCCTGCTGCTCCGCGACGACTACCGCTCGGTAGGGATCCCCATGCTCCCGGCGGTGCGCGGTCCCGCCGTCACGGTGCGGGCGATCCGTCTGTACAGCTGGCTGACGGTGCTGCTCAGCGCCCTCGGCTGCCTTGTGCTGCCCACGGGGGGGTGGTTTTACGGCCTGATGGTGTTGCCCTTCAACGGCCGTTTGCTGCAGCTCAGCGAAAGGCTCCTCGATCAACCGGAAAGCTCGGACGGGGCCCGCAGCCTGTTCCGCTGGTCGATTTTCTACCTGTTTGGCATCTGCCTGCTGCTGCTTCTGGCCCGCACGCCTCAGGCTGCCCAGCTCGACGTGCCAGCCCTGCTGGCGGCTTTTCCGCTCCGCCTGGCCGCCGGCTTTGCCTAGGCTTGCTTCTCAGTGATCGAATGGGGAGCCATTTCGGCTTGATCGAGCTCCAAAACGTCAGCAAGCGCTATGGGGGCGGTCGCAAAGGCACGCCGGTGCAGGCCCTCGACAACCTGTGCCTCAGTGTTCCGGCGGGCTGCCTCTACGGACTCCTGGGCCCGAACGGGGCCGGCAAGACCACTGCCCTCCGCATACTCTGCACCCTGCTCGCCCCCGACTCCGGCACCGTGCGGCTCTCTGGGGTGGATGCCCTGGCGGATCCCCGCGCCGCCCGCAGCTTGCTCGGCTACGTGGCCCAGGAGGTGGCGATCGACAAGATTCTCACGGGCCGCGAGCTGCTCCAGCTGCAGGGCGACCTCTACCACCTGCGCCCCGCCGAGCGGGACGCGCGCCTCTCCGAACTGATCGAGTGGCTCGGGATGCACGACTGGATCGATCGTCGCTGTGGCACCTACTCCGGCGGCATGCGCCGCCGCCTCGATCTGGCCTCCGGTCTCCTGCATCGGCCCCGCCTGCTGGTGCTCGACGAGCCCACCGTCGGCCTCGACCTGGAGAGCCGCTCCGCCATCTGGGTGGTGCTGCGGCAACTCCGCGATCAAGGCACCACCGTGCTGCTCAGCAGCCACTACCTCGAAGAGGTGGACGCCCTGGCCGACCGGCTGGCCATCCTCGAAAATGGCCGGGTGATCGCCGAGGGCACTCCCGACACCTTGAAGGCCGCCCTCGGCGGCGACCGCGTCACCCTGCGGGTGCGCGAGTTCAGCGATGCGCAGGAGGCCCAGCGGGTGCGGGATCTGCTGCTCGGCTGTGACGGAGTGCGCCAGGTGGTGGTCAACCGTGCCCAGGGGTTCTCCCTCAACCTGGTGGTGGAGGACGAAAGCGTGGTCGAGCGCCTGCGCGGGCAGCTGGCCGAGGCCCAGATGCCGGTGTTCGCCCTCGCCCAGAGCCGCCCCAGTCTCGACGACGTCTACCTGCAGGCCACGGGCCGCACGCTGATGGACGCTGAACTTGCCGTGGCCGGCCAGAGGGATCCCAAAGCCGAGCGCAAGCAGTCGATGCGCTGATTCCCCGCCCCGCCCTGCCCCGCCCCGCTCGGCGTGCCTTCCACCGCCTCCCGTTCCTTCCTTCCCCCGATGACCTCCGCCAGCCCCTCCCTCGCGGCCCCGACCCCCGGGAGTTCCGGCTCCACAGCCCTCAGCGAGATTCGCCAGGAGACCCTGGCCCTGACCCGGCGGCTGTTCGTTCAATTGGCCCGGCGACCTTCCACCCTGGTGGCGGGGGTTTTGCAACCCTTGATCTGGCTGGTGTTGTTCGGGGCCCTGTTCGCCAACGCCCCCGAGGGCCTGCTTCCCGGCGGGATGAGCTACGGCCGCTTTCTCGGGGCGGGGGTGATCGTGTTCACCGCGTTCAGCGGGGCCCTCAACGCCGGTCTGCCGGTGATGTTCGACCGGGAATTCGGCTTCCTCAATCGCCTGCTGGTCGCCCCCCTGCGGACGCGCAGCTCGATCGTGCTGGCCTCGGTGCTGTACATCACCAGCCTCAGTTTGATCCAAAGCCTGGCGATCCTGCTCACCGCCGCCCTGCTCGGCTATGGCTGGCCCGGCCTGGCGGGCCTGGTGCTGGTGCTCGTCACCCTGCTGCTGCTCACCTTTGCCGTAACGGCCCTGAGCCTGGGGCTGGCCTTCGCCCTGCCCGGTCACATCGAGCTGATCGCGGTGATCTTTGTTGCCAACCTGCCGCTGCTGTTCGCCAGCACGGCCCTGGCCCCCATCTCCTTCATGCCCCCCTGGTTGGGCTGGCTTGCG
>JBIPMZ010000220.1:0-4315 GCA_044376165.1 Cyanobium sp. | reverse complement strand
CGCCCATCACCAGGGTGAGATCGGCATCCACGATCGTGCTCTCATCGGTGCCGGCATGATCGCTCGACACCAGCGGCAGGTCGCAGTATTTGATGATGCCCTTCATGCCGTTCTCGGACGCGGCCTTGAGGGCGGCATTCACCTCCTCGGCGCTGGTGTCCCGGCCCGTCTCGAACACCATGTCGCACACCGACACATTGGGGGTGGGAACCCGCAGGGCGATGCCGCTCAGCTTGCCCTTCACCGGCGGATACACCAGGGCCACCGCCTTGGCCGCGCCGGTGCTCGTGGGCACAATATTCACAGCGGCGGCGCGGGCGCGGCGCAGGTCGCGGTGGGCGGCATCCAGAATGCGCTGGTCACCCGTGTAGCTGTGGGTGGTGGTCATCGTGCCCTTCACGATGCCGAAGGTTTGATCGATCACTTTCACGATCGGCGCCATGCAGTTGGTGGTGCAGCTGGCATTGCTGAGGATGTCCCACTCCTCGTGGCGGTATTCGTCTGCATTCACACCCACCACAAACGTGCCCACCTTTGCCCCCTTGCCGGGAGCGGTGAGGATCACCTTGCTGGCACCGGCCAGGAAGTGCTTGCTCGCGCCTACGTCGTCGTTGAAGACACCGGTGGATTCGATCACCAGATCCACCCCCCATTCCTTCCAGGGAAGGTTGGCAGGATTGCGATCGTAGAAGGTTTTGATCGTGTGGTCGTTGATCACGATCGTGTCTTCCGTGGTGCTCACCTCCGCGTTGCGCAGGGGGCCGAGCATGGAGTCGTACTTCAGCAGGTGGGCGTTGGTGCGGGTGTCGCCCGAACCGTTGATGCCCACCACTTCGATGCCGGTGTTGGTGCCGCGGCTCAGCCAGCAGCGCATGAAGTTGCGACCGATGCGGCCGAATCCGTTGATCGCAACGCGGAGGGTCATGGCGACAAGCGGCGAAACCCGCTAGCAAGGGTCTTTTCGGCTGCCGATCATACAGAAATGACCGTGCCGACCCGTTCCCGCCTGCCCGGGGCGGTGGAAGCGACGGGAACAGCGCCAAAGGCTGGCCTCCCAGGGGTCGGGCCCCGTCGCCGCCGCGCTGGGCGGCGCCACGGGCATTCGCCAGAAGGGAAGGGTTCCGCTCCTTCGACGCAACTCGTAAAACAAGCCGGGTCGCCTCCCGACCTATCTTCAGCACATCTCGGAGGCGCCCTTGACCCTGACGCTCGACCGCCAGCAACCCCTCCACTTCATCGGCGTCGGCGGCATCGGCATGTCGGCCCTGGCCAGCATTCTGACGGCGCGCGGCTTCGTGGTGAGCGGCTCCGATCCCCGCAGCACCGCGGTGGTGCAGGGGCTCAAGGGTCAGGGCGTGCACGTGTTTCCCCGCCAGGAGGCCGCCACCATCGACGCCCTCTGCCATGGGGAGGAGCCCCGGGCGCTCGTGGTGATCAGCTCCGCCGTGCCCGCCAGCAATGCCGAGCTGCTGGAGGCCCGCCGTCGCGGCCTCACGGTGGTGCACCGCTCCGACATCCTGGCGGCGCTGATCAACGGCCAGCCCTCCATCGCCGTGGCCGGCAGCCATGGCAAAACCACCACCAGCACCCTGGTGGCCTCCCTGCTCCACGCCACCCGCCAAGACCCCACCGCCATCATCGGCGGCGTGGTGCCCGCCTTCGGCAGCAACGGCCGCCACGGGGAAGGGCGCCTCCTGGTGGCCGAGGCCGACGAATCCGATGGCTCGCTGGTGAAATTCACCGCCGGCCTCGGCATCCTCACCAACATCGAGCTCGACCACACCGACCACTACCCCGACCTGCAGGCCCTGATCGACACCCTGCAGCGCTTCGCCGCCGGCAGCGAGCGGCTGCTCGCCAACCGCGACTGCCCGATCCTGCGCACCCACTTCCAGGCCCACAGCTGGTGGTCGATCGAAGCGAGCGAGGGGGTGGCCTTCGCCGCCCTCGCCCGCGAGGAGCGGGGCGATGGCACCCGCGCCGACTTCTACGAGCACGGCGTCCGGGTGGGCAGCCTGGAGCTGCCCCTGCCCGGCCGCCACAACCTCAGCAATGCCGTGGCCGCCATCGCCGCCTGCCGCCTGGAGGGGGTGCCCTTCGCCGACCTCCAACAGGCGGTGGCCGGCCTGCGCCCCCCCGGACGGCGCTTCGACTGTCGCGGCATCTGGCAGGGGCGCGTGATCGTCGACGACTACGCCCACCATCCCAGCGAGGTGGCCGCCACCCTGGCCACCGCCCGCTTGATGGTGGAGAGCGGCCGCAGCCCCCTGCCGCTGCCGCCCCGCCGCCTGCTGGCGGTGTTCCAGCCCCATCGCTACAGCCGCACCGCCCAGTTCCTGGAGCCCTTCGCCGCCGCCCTCACCCAAGCCGATGCGGTGTTCGTCGCCCCCCTCTACGCCGCCGGGGAGTCGCCGATCCCCGGCATCACCAGCGCCGCACTGGCGGAGGCGGTGCGCCGTCACGCGCCCCAGCTGCCGGTTCTGTCGGCGGAGAGCCTCGATCAGCTGGTGGAACAGCTGGCCTCCGCCAGTCGGATGGGGGATCTTGTGCTGGCGATGGGAGCCGGTGATGTCAACAGCCTTTGGGAGCGGCTGGCCCGCCACGGGGACAAGCCCTCCCTGCTGGCCGCCTGAGATGGCCGCCGCGGCCCCCCCCGCCGGCCTGCGTTCCTCGGTCCCCCTGGGGGAGTACACCACCTGGAAGGTGGGCGGCCCGGCGGAATGGTTCGCCGAGCCGGCCAGCCGCGAGGAATTGATCGCCCTCGCCGCCTGGGCGGTGGAGCAGGGGATGCCCTACCGCTGCATCGGCGCCGGCTCCAACCTGCTCATCGCCGACTCCGGCCTGCCCGGCCTCACCCTCTGCAACCGCCGCCTGCAGGGCAGCCAGCTCGAGGCCGGATCCGGCTTGGTGGAGGCGGAGGCGGGCGAGCCGCTCCCCACCCTCGCCCGCCGGGCGGCCCGCCTGGGGCTTGCGGGCCTGGAGTGGGCGGTGGGCATCCCCGGCACCGTCGGGGGGGCGGTGGTGATGAACGCCGGCGCCCAGGGGGGCTGCCTGGCGGAGCGGTTCGTCTCCGCCGAAGTGATCGACCCGGCCCGGCCGCGGGAGCGGTTCTGCCTCCCCCGCAGCAGCCTCGACTTCGCCTACCGCCACAGCCGCCTCCAGCAGGAACCGCTGCTGGTGCTCGCCGCGCGCTTCCAGCTGGAACCCGACGGCGATCCGGCGGCGGTGAGCGCCCGCACCAGCGCCAACCTGCACCGCCGCACCAGCACCCAGCCCTACCAGCAGCCCAGCTGCGGCAGCGTCTTCCGCAACCCCGAACCCCAAAAGGCGGGCCGGCTGATCGAGGAGCTCGGGCTCAAGGGGCTGGGCGTGGGCGGAGCCCTGGTCTCCCCCCTCCATGCCAACTTCATCGTCAACACCGGCAACGCCACCGCCGCCGACATCGACGCCCTGATTCAGCGGGTGCAGGAACGGGTGCTGCGGGAGTGCGGCATCGCCCTGCATCCGGAGGTGAAACGGCTGGGCTTCCGGGAGTTCCCCTGATACGTTCGCTGGCAGTACCCCCTTCGGCTCAGCATGGCTGGCTTCGGTCTCCCCAACTTCGGCGACATTGCCGGTGCTTTCCGCAAGGCCCAGCAGATCCAGCAGGACGCCCAGAAGCTGCAGGAGGAGCTCGACGCCATGGAGCTGGAGGGCCAGAGCGGCGACGGCCGGGTGAGCGTGTGGATCTCCGGCAACCAGCAGCCGCTGCGGGTGCGCATCGCTCCGGAACTGCTGGCCGAAACCGCCGAAACGGCGGAAGCCACCGTGATGGAAGCCCTCGCCAACGCCTACGACCTCTCCACCAGCACGATGCGGGAACGGATGGAAGCCCTCACCGGCAACCTCGACCTCAATCTCCCCGGGATGGGGGGCTGAGCTCCCCCTCCGACTCCTCCGCCAGCTGCTGACGGCCGGTGCGGCGCGAGCGGCGGCGGAGCTGGGGCGGAAGCCGCGGCTCCAGCCGCCCCCCCCGCTCCCGCAGGCCCGCCTCCGCGGGGGCCGTGCGCCCGGCTCCGCCCGCTTCCCGCTGGCGGGCCTCCAGCTCTGCCAGGCACCGCCCGTACAGCTCCTGGCGGTCCCAGGCCGCCTCCATCGCGCAGCCCGGGTCGCCCTGGTGGCGGCAGTTGCGGAAGTGGCAGGGGGTCAGGGCCAGCCGGCGGCGCAACTCGGGGAACAGGGCGGCGAGGGCCGCGGGGTCCTGCGGGAGCTCCGGGCGGTTGAAGCCCGGCGAATCGGCCACCAGTCCCGCCCCCAGGGGGAACAGCTCCACATG
>JBIPMZ010000026.1:0-15391 GCA_044376165.1 Cyanobium sp. | reverse complement strand
CCTCCTTTACCCGGGGTGCTTGCGGTTACGGGCACAAGTAGAATACACTTGACAAAACGAATTCTTTTCATAGTATTCTAATCCTTGTCTTTCTCTAAGCGCTACCCCAAGTCAAGGCAAATGGTCGTTTTCCTTTGCCGACGGTGAAGGACCCATCGCTCCCTCCCGATGGGCAGGTTGATTTCGCCTTGCTCTCCGCCGACAGCGGCCTGCTCGAGGAGCTCCTGGAGGCCGGGTGCTGTGAGAGCGACCAGCCGGCCAAGGATTTACGGGCCTGCTGCGAGCACATCGCCTCCCTCGTCCGCAACATCAGCGGATCTGCCATCGCCATCGTTTGCCTGCTCGACGCCCCCCACTCGGATCACGGGGTGGTTAGCGCCTGTGTGGGGCTTCGCGCCCGGGCGGAGGTCGGTGAGGATTCCGGGCGGGCCGATCTGTACCGGCTCAGCGCTCAGTCGATTCTTCAGCGCCAGCCCCTTCTGGTCGCCGACACCCTCCGCGACATTCGCTTGCGTCACCACGGCGCCGTGCAAGGCCCACCCCAGGTGCGGTTTCTGCTCTCCTACCCGTTGATTGCCCCCGATGGGCGCGTGCTCGGCTACCTGAGCTGCCTGGATCCAGAGCCGCGGCTGCTCCCGGATCCCCGCCTGGCCAGCCTGGGGCAGCTGGCTTCCCTGGTGGTGCGGCGCATCGAGCGAAGACGGTTGCGCCGGCTCTTGGCCGAAAACGACCGCGGTTCCGATCCCCCCCAGGCCCCGCCGCTGCCGGAGCTGCTCAGCCGCGAGCAGATCCACCAGATGTTGGAGACCTCCTTCCGTCTGGGCCTCAACTCGGGCTTCGCGGTGCTTCGCTGCGAGGTGAAGGACCACGACCGCCTCGGGGCCACCCATGGCAGCCAGCTCGCGGGCCAGGTGCTCGACGAAGTCACACGCCGGCTGCTGCACGCGCTGCCCGCCGAAGCCTCCGCGGCGCGTTTCACCGACGCCGAATTTCTGGTCTTGTTGCCCCATGTCCACAGGGAGGCGGTCGCCGCCGGCACAGCGCGGCGGCTCATCGATCTGCTCAGCGAGGAGATCCACACCCACGACCACGCGATCCCGATTACGATTGCCATCGGTATCGTGATGATTCAACCGCACCATCACAATGCAGGTTCGGTGCTCTCCGATGCGGCGATTGCCCGCCGTATCGCCAGCCGTTCGTTGATTAGTCAGTTCTGCTTCCTCGATGCCCAGAGCCGGCGCAGCGTACGAGATGATTATACTTTAGAGGCCAGCTTTCGCGATGCCCTGCGCCTCAGTGATCTGGTTCCTTTTTTTCAACCGATCCTCGATCTCGCCTCCGGCCAGGCGATCGGCTTCGAGGCGCTCGCCCGCTGGCCCGGCTCCATCCGTGGCGCCAGCCAACCAGGGGAGTTTCTGCCCACCGCCCAGCGCAGCGGCCTCACCGGGGAAATGGACCTGCAAATCATCCGCAAAGCCCTGGATGCCCTGCCTGCCCTCGGGGCCTCCTCCCAGGGTCGCGCGATGGTGATGAGCCTCAATCTCTCCGCCCAGCTGCTCGGCAATTCGGCGCTGCGCAGCCAGTTGCTCGAACTCCTCGGCACCCGCACCCTTCCCCTCGGCTGGAGGCTGCAGGTGGAAATCATCGAAGAAGGGCTGCAGGATATCAGTGATGATTTTGATGGCTTTCTGAAACGGCTCTCCTCCGACGGGGTGGACATCGCCATCGATGACTTCGGCACTGGTTACTCGTCTCTCTCTCGCCTGAACGTCTTGCCGATCCAGATGTTCAAAATTGATCGCAGCTTTGTGCATAATATCGATCATGAATTCACCCCCAGCAACCAGCTGCTGCGCACGATCAATGCCCTGGCCCACGATCTTGGTCTGGCCACCACCGCCGAAGGGGTGGAGACCGAGAGCCAGCGGGAGTGGCTTCTGGCCAACGGTTTCCCCTACGGCCAGGGGTTTCTTTTCGCTCCGCCGATGCCCCTGGGGGAAGCCATCGCCTGGCTGCGTCGCTCCCCTCCGCCCGCCCGCCCCGCCAAAGCGCCTCCCCCCCCGTCCCCCGCCCGTTTTTCCCTGCCGTTCCTCCCGCTGCGCCATCGCCTTCGCGCCGCCCTCCGGGTTTTGATCCAGGGGAGTTGAGAGCCCCCGGTCGGGGCCTTTCGTTCGCGCCTCCGGCCGCCGCCGAATCACCAGTGGTTGCGGCTTTGCCGCCGCTGGGCCAGCTCCTTGGCGTCGCGACTGCGCACGAACAGGTTGGTGGCGCGCTCCAGGGCAATGCTGCTGGGAAGGGTTGGGAGCCCCAGGGCCCGCCACTGCCGCACCTGGTGCCACCGATCCGCGATCGCCGCGTCAGCCGGGCATTCGTGGGCCGCCCAGGCCAGGTTGGTTTCGGTGTATTCGTGCGCGCACCACACCCGCGTTGCCCCCGGCAGGGCGGCGAGCCGCTGCAGCGACCGCCACATCTGCGCCGGCGTGCCCTCGAACAGCCGCCCGCACCCCGCCGCGAACAGGGTGTCCCCGCAAAACAATTCGCCAGCCGGCTCCTCGGGTCGGGCGGGCAGGTGGAAGGCGATGTGGGCGCTGGTGTGGCCGGGCACCTCCAGCACCTCCAACTCCCTTCCCAGCAAGGGCACCCGATCCCCGTCCGCCACTCCGATCGTCTGGAAGGGGATGCGGTGCCGGTCGGCGCGGGCCGCCACCACCGCCGCGGCCGGCCAGCGCTGCAGCAACGCCGGGGCGCCTCCGATGTGGTCGCTGTGGTGGTGGGTGTGCAGGATGGCCACCAGCTCCAGGCCCCGCTGCTGCAGCCAGTCCTCCACAGGCGAAGCCACCGCTGGATCCACCACCGCCGCCTGCCGTCCGTCGTGCAGCACGAACACGTAGTTGTCCTTCAACACCGGGATCAAGGCCACCGCCAGGTGCATGGCGGCCAGGGGCGGTTCCGGGGGTGGGGCGGGCATCGGTACAGTCTGCTTCCAGGCCGCCGAACCGCCAGCACCCCCTCCATGATCCCCGCTTCATGATCACCCTCGCCCTGGCCAAGGGGGCCCTGTTGCGCGAGTCGGTGGCGTGCTTCGCGGCTGCCGGACTCGACTTCCGCGTTTTGCTCGAGCCGGACAATCGTCTGCTGATGGTGCCGAGCCGCTGCGGTCGGGCCCGGGCCCTGCTGGTGCGCAACGCCGACGTCCCCGTCTATGTCGCCTATGGGCAAGCCCAGCTGGGGATCGTCGGCTACGACGTGCTCCAGGAGCATCGCTTGCCCGTGGCCCCGCTGGTGGATCTGGGCTTCGGCGGCTGCCGCATGGCGGTGGCGGTGAAGCAGACCAGCGGCTACCGCCGGGCGGCGGACCTCCCGGCCCACTGCCGGGTGGCCAGCAAGTTCACCCATTGTGCGAGCCAATTTTTCCAGCAGCTCGACCTGCCGGTGGAGCTGATCCACCTCACCGGGTCGGTGGAGCTGGGGCCGATCACCGGCATGTCCGAAGCGATTGTCGACCTGGTGGCCACCGGCCGCACCCTGCGGGACAACGGCCTGGTGGCGATCGAGGATTTGTTTGAGAGCACCGCCCGTCTGGTGGGCCATCCCCTGGCCCTGCGCCTCGATGACGGGACGCTGCAAGCGATTGTGCAGCGAATCGAGGCGGCCAGCCGCTCCCCGCGCCCCCGTTGATGGTGGCTCTCGACCGGCAACGACTGCGGCGGCTGCTTCCCTACCTCGCGCAGGAGCGGCGCCGCCTGCTGCTCACCCTGGTCTTGCTGGTGCCCCTCGCCCTGGCCGCCAGCATTCAGCCGCTGCTGGTGGGCCAGGCGATCTCCGTGCTCCGCGGCGAGAGCGTGATGCCCTGGCTGGCGAGCCGTCCGGCGGGCGAGGCGCTGCGGTTGCTGGTGGCCCTCCTGCTGCTGGCGGTGCTGCTGCGCCTGGCCCTGCAGGGCACCCAGAGCTACAACGTGCAGGTGGTCGGCCAACGGCTGACCGCCCGGATCCGCGACGACCTGTTCCACCACGCCCTCGCCCTGCCCTTGCGGTTCCACGACCGCACCCCGGTGGGCAAGCTGCTCACCCGTCTCACCAGCGACGTCGATGCCCTGGCCGAGGTGTTTGGCAGCGGGGCCGTTGGGGTGCTGGCCGATCTGGTCACCCTGGTGGTGATCGGCCTCACCATGATCTCGATCGAATGGCGGCTGGGGCTGCTGCTCCTCCTGATCCAGGTGCCGGTGACCCTGGCGGTGCTCTGGCTGCAGCGCCGCTACCGCCTGGCCAATTACCGCGTGCGGGAGGAGCTCGGCCAGCTGAACGCCGATCTGCAGGAGAACCTGCAGGGCCTGGAGGTGGTGCAGATGTTCCGCCGCGAGCGGCAGAACAGCGCGGCCTTCGCCCGCACCACCGCTGGCTATCGGCGGGCCGTGAGCGGCACGATCTTCTATGACAGCGCCATCTCCGCCTTCATCGAATGGGTGGCCCTGGCGGCTGTGGCCCTGGTGCTCGCCCTCGGCGGCACGATGGTGAGCGGGGATGCCATGGGCCTGGGCACCCTCACCACCTTCATCCTCTTCTCGCAGCGCGTGTTCGATCCGCTGCGGCAACTGGCGGAGCGCTTCACCCAGATCCAGGGGGGCCTGACGGCGGTGGAGCGGATCGGCGAGCTGATGGAACAACCCCTGGAGATCGAGGATCTTCCCCAGGCACGTCGGGGTGAGGCCGCTCGCCGCAGTGCCAGCCAGGTGCGCAGCCCCGGGGAGGTGGTCTTTGAGAACGTCTCGTTCGCTTATCGCCCGGAGGAACCGATCCTCGAGGATCTCTCCTTCCGCATCGCCGCCGGCGAGCATGTGGCGATCGTCGGTCCCACCGGTTCGGGCAAGACGACGGTGATCCGGCTGCTCTGCCGGCTCTATGAGCCTCAGGGTGGCCGCATCTTGCTCGATGGGGTCGACATCGGCGAGCTGCCCGTGGCCACCCTGCGCCAACGCCTCGGGGTGGTGCTGCAGGACACCTTTCTGTTCAGCGGCAACGTGGCCGACAACCTTCGCCTCGACGCCGATCTCGACGACGGTGCCCTGGAGCGTCTCTGCGCCTCCCTGGGGCTGACGCCCCTGCTGGAGCGCCTGGAGGCCGGCCTGGCCACCGAATTGCGGGAACGGGGCGGCAACCTCTCCTCCGGCGAGCGCCAGCTGTTGGCGGTGGCACGGATGGCGGTGCGCGACCCCTCCGTGCTGGTGATGGATGAGGCCACCGCCTTCCTCGACCCCTCCACCGAGGCCACCCTGCAGCGGGATCTCGATCGCCTGCTGCGGGGCCGCACCGCCATCGTCATCGCCCACCGCCTCGCCACCGTCGAGGCCGCGGATCGCATCCTGGTGTTGCGCCGCGGCCGCCTGGAGGAGGAGGGCAACCACCGCCAGCTGCGGGCGGCCGGCGGTCTCTATGCCCGACTGGCGGAGCTGCAGGAGAAGGGACTGGCAACCCTCTGATCGATCGGCCCGGGGCTACCCCCTCAGCAGGCCAGGGCCCCTGGCCGGGAGAGCGCGGCAGCGGACGGGATCTCCTCCTCCAGCCAGGCTTCGATCACGCTGGCGAGCCGCCCGGGCATCTGGCGCATCGGCAGATGGCCAGCCCCCTCCAGCACCTCCAGGCGGTGCAGCCGGGAGTAGCCGGCCAAGTGGCGCACATAGCGGGGCTCCATCACGCCGTCGCGGCTGCCGGCGATCCAGAGGTTGGGCACCACCAGGCGGCTGGTGAGCTGGGGCAGCTGGCGCACGGCGCCCCGGTTGGTGCTGCAGGCCAGCAGGCCACGGGCGGCGCGGGGGTCGGCCCGCAGCGGACTGCGGATCGCTTCGGTGCCCGGCAGCTCCGCCAGCCAGCCGGGGCGCCAGCGCAGAAACAGGGCACCACCGCGGCGCACCTGGGCGAAGGGCCGCGGCTGGTAGACGCCCCCCCCCGCGCCGATCTGCACCAGCCCCTGGAGGCGCTCCCCCAGCAGCGGCGCGGCATGCAGGGCGATGCTGCCGCCGAGGGAGTGACCCAGCAACACCACCGGTCGGCCAGGGGCCTGGCGCTCCAGCTCCTCCGCCAACCATCGGCCGTAGCTGGCCAGGCTCGCCTGCAGCCCCGTGGGCCGCGGTCGCTCGCCAAAGCCCGGCAGATCCGGGCACCACAGCGGCCAGCGGGGCTCCAGCTCCCGCTGCAGGGGGTGCCACAGCCGACCGGAGAGAAGCCAGCCATGCACGGCCACCAGGAGGGGCCGCTCGGGTTGCCGGGGCGGAGCGGGGCTCAGGGTCGACGTGCGGACGCCGACCACCCTGCCGCAGATCGTCGCGGTTCCGGCAGGATCTTCAATGTGCTTCGCGATCTTCGCCTTTTTCCCCCAGCCGCCTCAGCCCGCTGCCTCCCCCACCCCTCTTGTCGTCGACCCGTCCGCCCTTTCCCCACCCACCGTCTGCGCAGCCCGATCCGGGCCTGCTCACCCGCTTGTACGGGACGCACCACCGGCTCTGCCCCACCCCCAACCCCGATCTGCACGTCGTGCTCAGCCGTGAGCGGGACATCGACCTGTTTGAGCTGGAAAGCCTCTGCGATGCCGTGGGGTGGAGCCGCCGACCGCTGCGTCGGGTGCGCAAGGCCCTGCAGCACAGCTTGTTGCGGGTGGGTCTCTGGCGCCATGACCCCCGCCTGCCGCGGCTGGTGGGCTTCGCCCGCTGCACCGGTGATGGGGTGGTGGAAGCCACGGTCTGGGACGTGGCGGTGCATCCTCTCTACCAGGGCGTCGGCCTTGGCCGGGCCCTGATGGACTACGTGCTGACGGAATTGCGCGGCATGGAGGTGGAACGGGTCAGCCTGTTCGCCGACCCGGAGGTGGTGGGCTTCTACGAGTCCCAGGGCTGGGAGCTCGAACCGTTGGATCGCCGCTGCGCCTTCTGGTACGCCCCCTAGCGGCGAGGCGCCGCCCGGTAGCGCAGGGCCAGCTGCTCCGGGCCCACGCCCCGCCGCCAGTCGCGGCGGAGGCGGGCATTGGCCAGCGCCGTCTGCCACACCCCCAGCTGCCGCCAGCGGCGGCCGTTCACCCGCACGGCGCCGGGCAGGAGCCGGATGGGGGCCTGGCGGCGGAGGCGCTGGACGAACTCCAGATCCTCCATCAGCGGCAGGGGGGCGAGGCCGCCGGCCCGATCGTGCAGAGCGCGGCTGAGCAGCAGGCCCTGATCGCCGTAGGGGAGGGCTCGCCAGCGGCTGCGCAGCGTCACCCCGAGCTCCACCAGCCGCAGGGCTGGATCGCTCCCCTCGATCGCCAGCCGGAAGGCCCAGGCCCGCCCGTCCCCCAGGGCGATCGCCCGCCGCACCGCTGCCGCCCAGCCCTCCGGCAACCGCACGTCGCCATGGAGCAGCAGCAGCCAGGGGGAGCGGCTGGCCTCGATGCCGCACCGCAGCTGGCCCCCCCGGCCGGGAGCACTGGAGAGCACGCGCGCGCCCGCCAGTCGAGCCACGCTGGGGCTCTCATCCTGGCTGCCCCCGTCCACCACCAAGACCTCCGCCACCACCTCCGGTGCGCTGGCCAGATCGGCGAGCAGCAGCGGCAAGCCATCGGCCTCATCGCGCACCGGGATGACCACGCTCAGCCGCGCCCCGTTCATCCCCCCGCGCCGCGGCTTCCTCGCCAGGCTTGCAGATCCTCGGGCCGGTCCAGGTCGGCCCGCTCGGCCAGCAGCTGCCAGGGGAGTCCGGCGGCCTTGGCCGCCGCCAGGGTTTGGGCCAGCACCGGCTCACGGCCCCAGGGGATGGGGCGTCGATGGCCGGCGAAGAGGGCGGCGCTCGCCCCCGCCGGATCCGCCAGGGCGGTATCCGCCAGGCCGATCAGCCAGTAGCCCCCATCGCGGGCTGGACCGAGCACCAGCGGCACCTGCTCCAGGGCTTCGAAAGCCGCCAGGAGGTCGGCGGCCGTCAACTCGGGCAGATCGCTGCCCACCACCACCACCGCCCGGGCTCCCTCGACCCGGGCGCGATGCAGCTGGCGGCGCAGCCGCACCCCCAGCCCTCCCCCCCCCTGCAGCCGCACCCGATCGGCACCCAGGGCGCGACCCCAGCGCTGCGCCGCCCGGAGGGCCAGGCCGTCCGTCGCCAACACCAGCTCCGGCGGTTCGGCACCGGGCCGCTGCCCCCCCCGGAGGATGGCTTGCCGGGCGGCGGCCACGGCATGGGCCGTGAGGCGGGCCTGGATGGCGGCGGCGCAACGGGCACCGGTGCCTACCGCCAGGCGCCGCTTGCAGCGCCCCGGCGCTGGCCAGCGGGTCATCACCACCACCTGGCAGCGGGGGCGGCGGCGGGCTGGGCGACTCAACCCTCGCGCGGCAATTCCGCGGGCCGCACCGTCAGCTCCTGGCGGCGACCGCCCCGCTGCACGCCCACCTGCAGGGGCTGGTTCACCCGGCCCCGGTCCACGGCCATCTGCACCTCGGAGGGGTTTTTCACCGCCCGGCCGTCGACGCTCTCGATCAGATCGCAGGGGCGCAGGCCGCCCTTGTCGGCCGGGCTGTCCTTCATCACGTCGACCACCACCACGCCGTTGACCTCAGGCACCCGGCATTCATCGGTGGCGGCGTTGATCTCGCGCGCCAGCTGGGGGGTGAGGGACTGCAGCCTCACCCCGATGTAGGGATGGCTCGCGTAGCCCCGCTCCAGGATCTGGGCGGCGATCTGGCGCGCGGTGTTGATCGGGATCGCGAAGCTCAGCCCCGCCCCGGGCGCCTGTCGAATCGCGGTGTTGATGCCGATCACCTGGCCGCGGTCGTTGATCAGCGGGCCGCCGCTGTTGCCCGGATTCACCGCCGCATCGGTTTGGATGTAGGGAACCCGCTGGCCTTCGCCGATGGCGTTCGTGCGCTGCACGGCGCTGATGATGCCGGCGGTGACGGTGTTGTCGAGACCCAGCGGGTTGCCGATGGCGATCGCCCACTGCCCGGGCCTCACCTTGGCGGAATCCCCGAGGGGGGCCACGGGCAGACGGTCGGCCACCACCCGCACCACGGCCACATCGGTGAGGGGATCGGCGCCCAGCACCTTGCCGGTGAAGCTGCGGCCGTCGGGAAGGGTGACCCCCACCTCGCTGGCTCCCTCCACCACGTGGGCATTGGTGAGCAGCACGCCGTCGGAGCGGGTGAGGAAGCCCGATCCCTGGCCCTGCTGCTGCTGGATGGCCGGTCCGCGACCGAAAAGGCTGCCCATCGGGTTGACCACCCGTTTCACGGTGTCGATGCGCACCACCGCCGGCCCCACCTTCTCCACGGCATCGACGATCAGGTTGCGGCCCTCCGGCAGGATCGGCGGGGCCGGGGTGGCGTCGCTGAGGCGCGGCGGCTGGGCGGGAGGCCGCAGGCTGGTCAGAGGCGCCCCGCAGCCCCCCAGCAACGCGGTCCCGCAGAGGCTGGCGAAGGCCAGGGAGAGACGCCGGTGGTCAGGGGCCTGGAGCGGTGGCATGGGGTGGCCAGGGGCCTGGGACATGCCTCATTTAAGACCGGAGCGCCGCGGCAGCGACCCTATATTCGACCTCTATCCCGGGGGTCGAGCGGCGGTGCAGCAGAGCGAACAGCTTTGGCACCGGGTGGTCGAGGCCCTCCAGGCCAGCCTCAGCAAACCCACCTTCGAGACCTGGATCCGACCGGCCCGCTGCCTGGGCTGGCAGGACGGCTGGCTGCAGCTGGAGGCGCCCAACAGCTTCGCCTGCAGCTGGCTGCGCAAGAACTACCTCGACAAGATCGAGGCGATCGCCTCGGAGCTCGCCGGTCGCTCCGTTCAGGTGCGGATCGGGGCGGCGCCCGAGGCCGGAGCCGTCCCCCCGCCCGCCGCCGCTCCGTTGCCGGCCTCCCCGGGCTCCCCGACGGCGGCGGCGTCCGGGGCCGGGCCGCCTGGGGCCGGGGCGTCCGGGGGCGGGACGGCTGGGGGTGGATCGGCTGGGGGTGGATCGGGCAACGGAACGCCCGCCTCCCCGCGCAGTGGCCTCAACCTTCGCTACGTGTTCAGCCGCTTCGTGGTTGGCCCCAACAGCCGCATGGCCCACGCGGCGGCCCTGGCGGTGGCGGAGTCGCCCGGCCGGGAATTCAATCCCCTGTTCCTCTGCGGCGGGGTTGGCCTGGGCAAGACCCACCTGATGCAGGCGATCGGCCATTACCGACTGGAGATCGATCCGGGCGCCCGCGTCTCCTACGTCTCCACCGAGACCTTCACCAACGATCTGATCCAGGCGATCCGCAAGGACGGCATGCAGGCCTTCCGCGACCGCTACCGCGCCGCCGATTTGATCCTGGTGGATGACATTCAGTTCATCGAGGGCAAGGAATACACCCAGGAGGAGTTCTTCCACACTTTCAACGCCCTGCATGAGGCGGGCCGCCAGATTGTGATCACCAGCGACCGGCCCCCCAGCCAGATCCCGCGCCTGCAGGAGCGCCTGATCTCCCGCTTCTCGATGGGCCTGATCGCCGACATCCAGGCCCCCGACCTGGAGACCCGCATGGCGATCCTGCACAAGAAGGCGGAGAGCGAGCAGATGGCGCTGCCGCGGGAACTGATCCACTACATCGCTGGCCGCTTCACCTCCAACATCCGCGAGCTGGAAGGGGCGCTGACCCGCGCGGTGGCGTTCGCCTCGATCACCGGTCTGCCGATGACCGTCGAGTCGGTGGCGCCGATGCTGGACCCGATCGGCAACGACGTGGAGGTCACCCCCGAGCAGGTGCTCGAGAAGGTGGCGGAGGTGTTCGTGGTGCGCATCGAGGACATGCTCAGCCCGAGCCGCAAGCGGGCGGTGAGCCAGGCCCGCCAGGTGGGCATGTTCCTGATGCGCCAGAACACCACCCTCTCCCTGCCGCGCATCGGTGAAGCCTTTGGAGGCAAGGATCACTCCACCGTGATGTATGCGGTGGAGCAGGTGGAGAAGAAGCTCAGCAACGATCCGGGCCTGGCGCGGCGGGTGCAGCAGGTGCGGGATTTGCTGCAGATCGACTCGCGCAAGCGCCGCTGAAGGGCAAGCAATTCTCCCGAGGGGTGTGGTCTTGCCAGAATTCAATTCAGGCAGCGCTTCGCCGGGCGCGGATCGCGGCTGCGCCGGGGGTCAGGCCGTGCCGGTGAGGGGTTGGGCGGGATCCACGCCCTCCAGCTCGCCCCGGAAGACCCGACTGGCGGTGATGTCCTCCGCTTCGATCGTCATCAGGTCGAGTTTGGTGAGGGCTGTGCCCATGCCGTTGAACAGGCGATTCGCCTGCCGCATGCGGGCCCGGTCGATAGCGTTGCGGATCGAGCGGGCGTTGGCGAAGAAGGGCAGCCGCATCCGCCGCTGGATATATTCCGAGAACACTGGCTGCGCCTCCTCACTGAAGCGGTAATTCTCCGTCGCCAGGATCAGCTGGGCGATCGCCAGCAGCTCGGAGGCACTGTAATCGGGGAAATCGATATGGTTGGCAACGCGGGAGGAGAGGCCGGGATTGCTCTGATAGAATACATCCATTCGCTCCTTGTAGCCGGCGAAGATCACCACCAGATCATCGCGGTTGCTCTCCATTACCTGCAGCAGAATCTCGATCGCCTCGGAGCCATAATCGCGTTCGTTCTCCGGGCGATAGAGGTAGTAAGCCTCGTCGATGAACAGCACGCCACCCATCGCTTTCTTCAGCATTTCGCGGGTCTTGGGAGCCGTATGGCCGATGTACTGGCCCACCAGATCGTCGCGGGTGGCGGTTACCACATGGCCCTTGCGCAGGTAGCCAAGCCCGTGCAGGATCTGGGACATCCGCTCCGCCACGGTGGTCTTGCCGGTGCCCGGCGGACCGGTGAACGACATGTGCAGCCCCGGGGGCGCCGTATCGAGCCCCAGCTGCTGGCGGGCCTTGTTGACCACCAGCAGGGCGGCGATCTCGCGGATGCGGGCCTTCACCGGCCGCAGGCCGATCAGTTCGCGGTCGAGCTGGGCGAGCAACGCCTCGATCCCCGCCCCCTCGCGGGCCGCCCGCAGGTCGATCGTGGGCTCGGCAGTCTGCGCCGGCTCCGCGCTGGCATCCCCGGGCTCAGAGCAGGCCATCGATGGCGTCGGCGAAGGCGTGGTCATCGTCCCCCAGCGCGCCGTCCTCCCCCGGGGGACGCAGGGTGAGGTTTACATAGGTGCGACCGAAGCTGATGTCGGGATAGCGGCGATGGCGTTCCGAAAGGCTCTCCAGCCGCTCCAGGAAAGCGCGGGTGGTCTCGTAATCGACAAACTCGATGCGACGCTCCAGTCGTTCCGGGCGGCGGCGCAGGGTCCAGGGCTGGTCCATGGCTCGACCTTACCCCCGGGGCTGTTTGGCGGCGGCCAGGCAATCGGTGCGGGCCAGGTAGAGGCGCGCCGCCCAGGCGTCGGCATGGGCGCGGTTCGCAGCCGCCGCCGCGGGGCTGGTGTCGGCGAGCGGCTGGGGGAAGGTGCCGGCGATGGCGGCGTTGGTGACGCAGAACATCGACTTCTGAAAGCTCATGCAGATCTTCACCCGCACATCCCCCTCCCCCCGGGTGGTGTGGCGGTAGAGAGCGTGCAGCCGCTCCGGCAGATGGCGGTACATGTCCTGCATCAGCAGGCTGGGGGGGATGCCGGCGCCCATCGTCGGCAGGGGGTCGGCGTAGAGGGCGCCATAGCGGAACTGGCTCTGGTCGGGGGAGATCTGCTGGGCCTGGGCATTGAACGAGACCGTGCCGAGGAAGGGGGTGCCGCGCAGAAACACCGCCTCCACGTACGGGACGGCCACGTCCGCCAGAAAGGTGAGACCGGCCTCCGGCGGCAGCACCCAGCAGCTCTCCTCGCCCAGGCTGACGGCATAGCGGATCGGAAGGGCGGCGGCCGCCACCAGCCCCGCCTGGAGGAAGTCGACCACCGCCGCAATCGTGCGCACCTCACCGGCCGCCTCGGCCCGGGCCAGATCGACAAACAGGTCGCTCATCACCCGCCAAAATTGACCGAGGGCGTGGGTGGTGGCGGCGCTGCGGATCAACTCCGGCAGGAAGCCGCGAAAGAGGGGATGGAGTAGGGCCAGCAAGGGATCCCGGTGGGTCTTGGCGCGGATGATCGCGGCACAGCGGGCGGTAAAGTCCTCGCTGTCGAGGTAGGCGTCGAGCCCACCGGTACCATGCCAGAGCATGGCCTTCATGCAGTATTCGGCATATTCGAAGTTGAGGCGATCGTGCAGCAGATGGCGCCAGATCTTTGCCGGGGAGAGATCACCATCTAGAAACTTGAAGATGGGGAAAGGATTCAGGAATTGCTGCTCCGCCTGGAAGAGCAAATTGCGGCTGTAGGCATCGAGCACGATGCCATAGCTGTGCAGCACATCCACCACCTCCACCAGGTGGCCGGGGGTATCCGCCAGCAGGGGGCAACCGGCGAGCAGCTGGTCCGCCAGCTCGGCGGCGCTGGGGTGGCCGCCGGCGAAGGTGAGGCGCGCGGGAATGACCGGCATCAGCCCAGTCCTCCAGGGCCGGGGCCGGCCAGGCCGGCTCCAGCCGCTGCGGCGATCCGCGTCAGCAGCGCCGGCAGGTGACTCATCGCCGTGGTGGCCTCTTCGCTGATGCGGCCCAGGCCCGCCGGCAGAAGCCCCAGGCCCAGCACCCCCAGGGCCAGGGCCGTGGCCGGGATCGTCTCCCGCGGCGCGACGGCGATCGGCTGCACATCGAGACGGGCGTCGCTCTCCGGGTCGCTGGGCGGGGTGATCGCAAGCCGGCCGAAGAAGACGCGATTGACGAGCAGGAGGAAGTACACCGCCGTTAGGCCGGAGCCCACCATGCACAGCAGGGTGGCGAGCGGGAACGGCGAGATCGAGCCGCGGAAGATCAGGAACTCGGAGATGAAACCGCCCATGCCCGGCAGTCCGGCGCTGGCCATCACCCCCAGGATCATCAACGTGCCGGTGTAGGGCAAGCCCCGCTCCGGGTTGAGCAGCCCCCGCAACACCTCCAGGTCCCGGGTGCCGGTCTTGCGGTACACGATGCCCACCAGCAGAAACAGCAGGGCGGAGATCAGGCCGTGGCTCACCATCTGGAACACCGCCCCGAGCAGGCTGACCGGTGTGGCGGCGGCCGCCGCCAGCAGGATCGTGCCCATGTGGCCCACCGAGCTGTAGGCCACCATCCGCTTCATGTCCCGCTGCGCGATCGCGGCGAGGGAGCCGTAAAGCACCGACACCGCCGCCCAGCCGGCCAACCAGGGGGCAAGGATCGGCCAGGCCTCCGGGAACAGGCCCAATCCGAAACGCAACAGTCCGTAGGTGCCGAGCTTGAGCAGCACGCCGGCCAGCAGCACCGACACCGGGGTTGAGGCCTGGGTGTGGGCATCCGGCAGCCAGCTGTGGAACGGCACCAGCGGAATCTTGAGGCCAAAGCCCACCAGCAGGGCGCCGAGCAGAACGAGCTGGCTGCCCATCGCCAGCCGCTCGCCCGTCACCGGCGTGAGGCTGAAGTCGGCGCTGCCGGTGAGCAGGGCCAAGGCGAGGAAGGCCCCCAGGATCAGCATCCCCGAGACGGCCGTGAACAGAAGAAACTTGGTCGCGGCGTAGGCCCGCTCCGCTCCGCCCCACACCCCGATCAGCAGCCAGAGCGGGATCAGCTCCAGCTCGTAGAAGACCACAAACAGCAGCAGGTTTTGGGCCAGGAAGGCGCCGTTTACCGCTCCGCTGATCAGCAGCAGCAGGGCGAAATAGATGCGCGGCCGCTGGCTGATATCCCGGGTGCAGACCGCCGAGACCAGCGTCAGGGCCGCATTCATCAGCACCAGGGGCAGGGACAGGCCATCGATGCCCAGCCGATACTCCAGGCCGAGGCTCCGCACCCAGGGGATCGCTTCACCCATCTGCAGGCCGCCTTCGGACGGATCGAAGGCCAGCAGCACCACCAGGCTCCAGAGCAGCTGCAGGGAGAGCACGGTGATGGCCACCGCCCGCAGTCGGCCCGGCGGAGCGAGGCGCGGCCAGAGCAGCAGCGCCACCACGCCCAGGAAGGGGATCAGAAGCAAGGGGGTGAGCATCAGGGCCGCCTCATCCGCGGAAGCCGGCCAGGCCGAGCAGCAGCAGCAGCAGCGCCGCCACCAGCGTGAGCACGTAGCTCTGCAGCTGGCCGCTCACGCTGAGCCGCAGGGTGCCGGCACTGGCCAGGGAGGCCAGCCCGACGCGGTTGGCCAGCCCGCTCACCACCGCGCGGTCGAAGCGGTTGGTGAGCTCGGCCAGGCCCGCCACAAAGGCCACGATCGTGAGGCGGTAGAGGCGATCGGTGTAGAAGTCTGCCGCCAGCAGATCCTGCAGGGCCCGCAGGGGCGGGAACGGGGACCGGGAACCGAGGCGGTCGAGGCGGATCAGGCCGCCGACGGCGAGCCCCAGCAGCGAGCTGG
>JBIPMZ010000219.1:0-4323 GCA_044376165.1 Cyanobium sp. | reverse complement strand
TGAGGTCTGCCCCGCCAACTGGCAGCCCGGTGAGAAGACCATGAACCCCGATCCGGTGAAGAGCAAAGAGTTCTTCTCCGCGGTTAATTGAGCGCTGCTCAAGTAGTTCGTGGGTAGCCCACAAATCCCATCATCCCACCAGGGGGCCGAAAGCCCCCTTTTTTCGACCCTTTCTCTAGCCGACGGCTCCGCTGCCCCGCTCCGATCAGCCCAGCAGCGCCGCCAGCAGCCTTTGTCCATCGATACCGCCAAGCTGAGGGTCGCAGGCCCGCTCGGGATGGGGCATCAAGCCCAACACGTTGCCGGCTCGGTTGGAGAGACCCGCCACATCCCCGATAGAGCCATTGGGGTTGTCGACATAGCGGAGCACGACGCAGCCCTCCTCCTCCAGCCGCCGCAGTTCCTCCTTTTCCACCTGGTACCGCCCCTCCCCATGGGCAATCGGCAGCTGAATGCGCTCCGCCTCCCCGTACCCCCGCAACCAACGGCAGGATCCCGGCCGCACCTCCAGCTCCGCCAGCTCACAAAGAAAGTGCAGATCTCGGTTGCGGGTCAGCGCCCCGGGCAGCAAACCCATCTCGGTGAGCACCTGAAAGCCATTGCAGATCCCCAGCACCGGTCCGCCGGCCTCCGCGAAGCGGCGCACCTCCTCCAACACCGGTGCAAAGCGGGCGATCGCGCCGCAGCGCAGGTAGTCGCCGTAACTGAAGCCTCCGGGGAGGACGACAGCTTCCAAGGAGCCCAGCTCGCGCTCCTCATGCCAAAGGAAGCGGGTGGGGTGCCCCAGACAGCCCTCCAGTGCCCATTGCACATCCCGGTCACAGTTGGAGCCGGGAAACACCACGATGCCGATCGTCATGACGGGTTCCTTCAGCCGGCTTCGTGAAGGTCCAGCGACCAGTCTTCGATCACCGGATTGGCGAGCAGACGGTCGCTGAGCCGTTCCAGCTGAGCGCGGGCCGTCTCAGGATCGGCCGCCTCCAGCTCCACCTCGATCGCCTTGCCGATGCGCAGACGCCGCACCCCCTCCACCCCCAGTCTTGCGGCGGCCGCGCGGGTCGCCTCCCCCGCTGGATCGAGGACCGAGGGTCGCAGGGACACCTGGACGCGGGCATGAAAGAGGGGCACCGGCAGGCAGCGAGGCGTTTGTTAAATCTTGGCAGCCCGCCCGCCGGGCCACGCTGGCGCGCCTCAGGGTGGAAGCAGACCTCCTCTCCCTCTGGCCGTGGCATCCCCGGGCCGAATTCCCCCTTGCAGCCTGCTCGTTCTGCTGCTCCTCCTGGGGACGGGGCCGGCGGGGTGGGCCCGGGAACCCTCCGGCCGGGGATCGCCCACCCTGCTGCCGCTGCAATGCCGCCTGGGCGATGGACCCTGGCAGGACTGCCAGATGCGGGTGGAGGAGGTGGGAGCGCACTGGTTCCTGCTGGTGGGCGATCGCCAAATCGAGTTCCGCCACGACGGCAGCGGCACCGTGACGATGCAGGAACAGGGCCGCGTTCGGGCTGTTACCAGTCGTTGGTTGGAGGACCGCAGCCTCTGCTGGGACGGAACCTGCGCCCGTGGGGACATCCCCCTCGACTGAGCCCGGAGGCGAGCCCCGAGGGGCCCCTACGGCCCGCCAAACGGCCGCTCAGAGTTCGGAAAAGGCCCTCTCCAGTCGCTCCTGATGCTGGGCGGCTCCCAGCACCACCAGCTCCAGGTCATCCCCGCTCTGCCCACCGCCCCGGGCTCCCTCGTACCAGGTCTCCAGCCGCGGACCGACGGCCTGGATCTGCAGCCACAAGGGACGCCCCGCCTGAGACAGCCGACCCTTCAGGCGCAGCACCGGTTCGGCCTCCAGGATCGCCCGCAGACGCTGCTCCAGAGCGCTCCGTTCCCAGCGGCCGGTGCGGCGCACCACAAGCGAAGCCAGCGCCGCATGGGAATGGGAATGGGGATGATCGTGCTCGTGCTCGTGCTCGTGCTCGTGCTCGTTGTCGGGGGCGGGGGCGGGGGCGGGGGTGTCCTCGCGGCGGCCGTGCTCCCCGAAGATCAGGCGGGGATCCAACGCGCCCCGGGCCATCGGCAACACCCGGGTGCCGGGGCGCAGGCGGGGCTGCAACCCTTCGGAAACCGCTTGGAGTTGCCGCGGATCCAGGACATCGGCGCGACTGATCAACACCAGATCGGCCGCCTCCAGCTGCTCCGCAAACAGCTCCTCCAGCGCGGTGAGGTGATCGAGGCTGGGATCCGCGCGCCGCTGCGCTTCCACCGCCTCGACATCCCCCACCACATGGCCCGCGGCGAGGGCTTCGCCGTCCACCACCGTCACCACGGCATTGACCCGGGTGCGGGTGCGAATCGCAGGCCAGCCGAAGGCGGCCACCAGCGGTTCGGGCAGGGCCAGGCCGCTGGTCTCCACCACGATCCCGTCCAGCTGATCGGCGCGCTCCAGCAGCTTTTCCATCGTGGGCAGGAACTCGTCCTGAACGGTGCAGCAGAGGCAGCCGTTGGCCAGCTCCACGAGCCGACCCTCGATCTCCTCCTCCGGACAGAAGCCGCAGCTGGCGAGCAGGTCGCCGTCGATGCCGACCTCGCCGAATTCATTGACGAGCACAGCCAGGCGGCGGTTGCCCTCCAGCAGAAGGCGGCGCAGCAGGGTGGTTTTGCCAGCACCGAGAAAGCCGGTGACCACGGTGACCGGCAGCCGTTGGGACCGCTCGGCGCCGGGGGAGGCCGGCGGGGGAGAGGAGGCGATCATCTCAGGCCAGCAGGGGAGCCAGGGCGAGGAAGGCTCCGGCACCGGCCAATCCCACGGCCAGCCGGCGCCGGGTGCGCTCTGCCAGGGCCGCCGCGGAGCGGGACAGCAGTTGCAGCGAGGCGAAGAGCAGCAGGCCCTGGCTCAACGCCAGCCCCAACAGGTAGGCCGCCACGGGCATCGTGCTCCAACCGAGCACCGAGGCGCTCAGCACATAGCCATGCAGGGCGAAGGCAGGCAGCAGCAGCCAACGCGGCAGCCAGCCGAGCAGCACCAGCGCCATCACCGCCAGGGAGAGCGCCACCATCACCTCCGCCCCCGGCAGTCCGGGCAGGAGAAGCCCCCCCCAGCTGCCCAGCAGGCCGACGGCGAGCAGCGAGAGCATCCAAACGGCCCGCTGACGCAGGCCCACCAAGGAGAGGGCCAACAGGAACAGGAGATGGTCGGGGCCGATCACCGGATGCAAAAGACCGCTCAGCAGGCCGTTGAAAGCTGTGGGCTTCCAGTGGAAGAGATCGAGGGCGTGGTGGGCCTGGGCTGGGGCCACCGCGAGGACGAGCAGGGCGGCGGGGGCGGCGGCCAGGGCAAGGGGAAGACGTCTGGAATCGGATCCAGGCGCCTCGGGGGAGGAACTCTTGGTCATCGAAAAACCGGTCCGCGCCGGTCGGAAGGGGGCAGGGAACCGGCGGGCGTTCTGGCTGGCTCCCGAGGGAGCGTCACAGCTGCGGGACAGCGCCGGCTTGCCGGACTTTCCCCGTTTCCTCCGCGGGCTGATCCCCCGCAGAACCGATCTGCCGCACTTTATGCGCGCTTCAGCGGCAGGCAAGGCTGTCGCGGGTGCTCACCCCCGTGAGGGGGTTCACCCCGCTGGCCCTGGCACAAAGCGCCTTCTGCTCCGGCAGATCGAGTACCGCGTCACTGAAGTCAGCCCCCTCGATCCGGGCGCCCCGAAAGCGACTTTGCATCAGCATGCCGTTGCGCAGCACGGCACCCTCCAGATTGGCGCGATCAAAACGGGTGGCGTAGGCCACCACGTCCTGCAGGTCGGCACCGTGGAGGTCGGCCGCCTGGAGATTGCTGGCATTGAATACCGCGCCGCGCAGATCGGCCTCGCTGAGGTTGAACCCCTCCATGTCCGCCTTCAGAAACTCCTGCTGCCGCAGGTTGCGGCCGTGCATGTCGGGGTTGAGCTCCTGGAGGGTGCGCTGCGAGCGCAACTCCGGAGCGGTGATCGCCGCCGCCGGTCGCACCGCCCAGGTCAGGGGCACCAGCAGCAGCGCCACCAGCAGGAGAGGACGCAGGCGACGGACCAGCGCGTCAGCGGTGTGGCGGATGCATGCCCCCATGGCCCCAGGGTTACGGTGAAACGACAAGTTATGGCAGGCATGGGCATGACGCTGCGGGTGGTGGTTCCCCCCCACCCCTTGATCGGCCACTGGCTCACCCTGCTGCGGGACCGCCAGACCCCCTCCCCCCTCTTCGCGACGGCCATGACGGAGCTGGGGCGCTGGCTCACCTACGAGGCCCTGCGCGACTGGCTGCCGGAACGCCAGGTGGAGGTGGAGACGCCCCTGGACCCCTGCGAG
>JBIPMZ010000025.1:0-15434 GCA_044376165.1 Cyanobium sp. | reverse complement strand
GGGGCTGATCAGCAGCAGCACCGCAAGAAAAATGATACTGAATAATACATCGATCAAGGTGGTGATCGACTGGCCGAGAATAAACTCGCGCAGCCTGTCCATCTGGTTGAGATAGAACATCACCTGACCCACCGGGCGGGTATCAAAAAAGCCCTGGGGCAGGCGCAGCAGCTGGCCGAGGATGCTGCTCTTGGTGGCCTGGTCGATGCGGTTGGCCGTTTCGGTGAAGATGAAGCTGCGCAGGGTGTTGAGAATGCCCTCCACCAGCGAGGCCAGCACCATCACGGCGCTGATGCTGATCAGGGCACCGACGCTGCGGCTGCGCACCACCTGATCGAGCAGCACCATGATCGCCAGGGCCGGCACCAGCTTGAGCAGGTTGGCCACCAGCGAGGTGATCGCCACCTCCACCATTTCGCGCTTGTGCTCGCGCAGGTAGGGCAGGTACCAACCCCAGCTGAAGCGGCGATCCTTGGCGTCGGGCTTGCGCTCGAGCAGCAGCAGCTCCAGCTGGCCGTCCTCGGCGGTGGCCAGATCGACCAGGGGGAGCTCCAGGGTGCCCATCTCCGCCTCGAGGATGCGGGCGGTGCCATCGGGCTGGATGCTGTCGAGCAGCCCGAAGCGGCCGTTGCGCTCGAGCACCGCCGGCAGCGGCACGCGCGCCATGCGATCGAGGGGGATCTGGCTGAGCAGCACCTGCAGCCCCAGCCCGTCGATGATCTGGCCGAGGTTGATCAGGTTGAGCTGGTTCTGACGCTGCAACACCGCATCCACCTGATAGGTGATGGCATCGCGGTTGAAGGGCACCTCGAAGTAGTCGGCCAGGGCCTTGACGATCGCCAGGGGGATCTGCTTCGGGCCACTGGCCGGTTGCAGCGACAGCTGGGCGTGGGCGGCACCGGAGCGGGGATTGGGCGCCTCGGGCGAGAGGGAGTAGTCGTCCTCCTCGGGCGGGAGCTCACCGGCGGGGGTGAACGCGGCGGCGGGGGGGGCGGAGCCGGGGGGCGGGGCCTCCGCCGGGGCCTCCAGGCCCACCAGGCGCAGCCACGGGTCTCCGGCGGGCCGGGGCGGCAGGGGGGCCGCGGTGTCCCGCCAGGGTTTGGCGAAGGGGCCGCCGCCGGTGCAGAACCAGCGGTAGCCCGGGGGCAGGGCCAGAGCCGTCTCCGGGCCGGGCACTTGGCTGCGCACGCAGCTGCGGGAGAGCGGATCGGGCCAGCGTTCCAGTTGCTCCAGTGCCCAGGCGTGATGGGGGGCGAGCGCCAGCAGCAGGGCATGCAGCTCGGCGGGGGCCAGCCGATGCTGGAAGGCGGCGCAGAGGGCCGGGTGGCCCTGCAGAAGCTCCTCGAACAGGGCCGCCGGCAGCAGCTGCGCCTCCACTTCGGTGGAGGCCCTGAGCTGCTCCAGGGGCTCGCCGCGAAGCAGTCCCACCCAGCCGGCGATCTGGCCCGGGCCGAGACGCTCGATCGTGCGCAGCCCCTGCCCGCGGGGGGCCGGGGCGAGGCCGCGCAACTGGCCGCTGCGGAGCAGCAGCACGCCCTGGGGCATCACCTCGGGGAGCAGCACGGTCTGCCCCACCCGGAAGCGGCAGGGTTCGAGGCGTGGCTCCAGCAGCGCCAGGAGCTGGGGGGGCAGCTGATCGAAGGGGGCGAAGCCCTGCAGCGCGGCGGAGGAGAGAACGGTCATGGGGCGCGGGGCGGGATCTCCTCGGTGGCGGTCGGCAGGGGCGGCAGCGCCGGCAGCGGCTGGGCATGGAGCAGCAGCTGGACGCGCTCCTCGATCCAGCCCTCGAACAGCTCCTCCATCATGCGGGTGTAGGTGGCGTCATCCAGCCGGGCGGGCAGCGGCTGCTCCAGCTGGATCAGCACCCAGAAGCGGTCGGCCTGGAAGGGGGGCCAGAGCTGTCCCGGCCTGCCGACCCTCAGGCGCGCGGCGATCTCCGGATGGGCCGCGACGATCGGCAGCGGTCCCACCTTCCCCTGGTTGAGGCGCTCGCGACCTTCGGAATGGGCGCCGGCCAGGTCGGCGAAGCTGGCCTCCCCCTCGAGGAGGCGTTGGTGCAATTCCTCCGCCAGGGCCTGCTCACTCACGCGCAGCAGGGAGTAGACAGCCTCATCGAGCTCGGGTTTGCGACGCAGGAAGTGGATCTCCACCTCCTCCTGCCAGCGGTGGCGGCGGAAGCGATCGAGCCGTTCCGCCTGGGTGGCCAGCTGGGTGACATCCGCCCGGAGCAGCCGCTGGCGCTGCAGCCAGGGCAGCAGTTCCTCCTCGCTCCGGATCCCCCGCGGCTCCAGCCATTGGCGTTCCAGCTCGCGCTCGCGCTCCTCGGAGAGGGGGATGGCGCGGGCCAGCTCATCCACCACCCAGGCCCTGGCCAGGGCCGGTGCCACCCCCTGCACGCGGATCACGCGGTTGATCTCGCTGAGGGTGAGCCAGGGGCAGCCGGCGCCGAGCTCCACCAGCGGTTGTTCCGGCAGGCCGCTGAGGGGCTCCGGCAGGTCGGTGCGGGGATGGAACGGGGCCTCAGCCATGGGTCGGCCCTGAGGGGAGGGGGAGATGCAGGCGTCTGAGGGCGTCAGCCATCAGCTCCTGGCCCCGCTGGCGACTCCAGGTCTGGCGGGCGTAGGCGTGGGAGGCGCGGCTCATGGCGGACCAGAGGGCGTCGTCGCAGCAGAGGCTCTCGACGGCGTCAACCCATTCTTCCGGATCCCGGGCGATCCAGATTTCCTGCCGGTGCCGCAGCCCGGTGGCCTCGGCCGCCAGGGGGCTGAGCACCTGGGGCAGGCCGTGGGCGGCGGCGGCGGCCACCTTGCCCTTGAGGCCGGCGCCGCTGAGCAGGGGGGCGATGAAGAGGCGATGGCGGCTGTAGAGGGTCGCCGGATCGGCGATCCACCCTTCCAGGCGCACCCCCGGCTCCCCTCCCCAGCTGGATTGCAGACGGCTGGGCATGCCACTGCCGTAGAGGTGCAGCTGTAGATCGCTCAGGCGCTGGCGGATCCGGGGCCAGACGTCCTCGAGAAAGCGCTCCACCGCCTCGCAGTTGGGGGGATGGCCGTAGCTCCCCAGAAAGGCCAGACCCCGGCGCCCCTCGAGCGGGGCGGGAGAGGGCGGGCCCTGCACCACCCAGGGGCAGGGGGCGGTGGGGGCTTCGCCGAGGGTTTCGGCCTCGATCACCGCCCGTTCGACATCGGAGTAGGTGAAGGTGAGGTGCACCTGGCGGATCACCGCCAGCTCCTTGTGCTGCACCTCGCGCACATGGGCGAGGGCGCGGGCGGCGGCATCCCCGGAGAGGTTGCGGGCCCGGGCGGCGCGCAGCTCGCGCAGGTGATGGAGGTCGGCGTTGCAGAACAGCAGGCGCGCCCGGGGCGCATGGCGGGCGATCAGGGGGAGGGCCGTTTCGGCCACGGTGTAGCGGGTGATGTAGACGAGATCGAACTCGCCGCCGCGGTCGCGCAGCAGCTGCTCGAGGGAGAGGACGAAGGGGGCGTGCAGCACCTCGATGCCGCGGCGCTGGAGGGCTTCGGTGTAGGAGCCGAGCCAGGCCAGGTTGCCGGGCAGGAAGCTGATCTTCCAGCCGAGGGAGTGCAGCAGCTCCATCTCCACCAGGGCGGCGTGGCCCCCGGCATCGCGGTCAGGCCGCGGCGTGTCGTGGTCGAGGAAGAGGGCCCGGCCGAGGATGCCGCGATCCTTGAGGCGTTCGGCTTCCGCATAACTGGGGGCGCCGGAGGGTCGGAACGCCTCGGCCCATTTGCGGCGGAACAGGGGGCCGTTGATCTCCTGGTAGCGCTTCAGCCCTTGGGCGGCGGAGGTATCCCCGCCGTTGCTCACCCCCTCGTGGTGGATCACCCGTGCCAGGGGGGAGTAGCGCACCGTGAGGCCGGCCTGGCGCACCTTGAAGGCCAGATCGGTGTCCTCGTAATAGGCCGGCGAGAACTCGGGGCTGAAGCCGCCCACCTGCCGCCAGGTCTCGGCGCGGAGAAGGAGGGCGGCGCCGCTGACGTAATCCACCTGGCGGGCATAGGCGAAGCGGGGGTCGTAGGGGTTGCCGCCGCGGCCGTAGTTCCAGGGTTCGCCATCGCCCCAGACGATGCCGCCCGCCTCCTGGAGGCGCCCGTCGGCCATGATCAGCTGGGCCCCCACCAGGCCGGTGTCGGGCCAGATCTCGAACGGGGCGAGCAGCTCCTCGAGCCAGTGGGCGCAGGGTTCGGTGTCGTTGTTGAGCAGCAGCACGAACGCGCCGCGGGCGACGGCGGCGCCGCTGCAGCAGGCCTGGTTGAAGCCGCGGGCGAACGGGTGGCGCACCACCTGAACGCCGGGGGCCTCGGCCTGCAGCCACCGGGCGGTGGCGTCGGGGGAGCCGTCGTCGACCACGATCAGCTCGTAGCGGACGCGGGTGGGGGCGTAGGCGATCGCCGCCAGGCAGCGGCGGGTGACGGCGTACTGCCCATGCACCGGGATCACGATCGACACGCGCGGCTGCTCGCTGACGGGCAGCTGCAGGGGTTGGCGGGGCTGGGGCTCCCCATCCGGGCCCGGTTCGGTGCCGTCGGGGAGAAGGCGGCCTTCGCCATCGCGGCGCAGGGGCTGGCTGAGCAGGCGCTGCCAGAGGGGCAGCTGGGCCGGCAGGGGCTCCCCGCTGCGATCGGCATGGTCCAGCCAGGCCAGCAGGCTGCGCTGGCGCTCCCGGGCCAGGGGCGAGAGCTGATCGGGAAAGGGGGCCTGGCTGTGCTCGAGCAGGGCGGGCCAGGGGGTGAGTTGGAAGGGCACCAGCTCGATCCGCTCCTCGATCCGCTCTCCGTCTTCGGTTTCCAGCTGCAGGTGATGGATGCCGCCATCGCAGAGGTGGGGCGGCAGCGCCAGCTGGAAGGGCCAGGCGCCGCTGGGTGACGGTTCGGGGAGGGGGATGGGCAGCACGTCGCCGCCATCGAGGCGCAGCTGCAGAGGCAGCTCACCGCTGGCCCAGCCGGAGAGCCGGTGCCCATCGAGACCGACGAGCCTGGCGCGATGGCCGAGACCGGTGCGGCAGAGCTCCTGAAGGGTGGCGTAGCCCTCAGGGCCCAGGCGCAGGGGGCTGCCGCAGAGCTCCTGGGGGGCGGGGGCGAGCGCGAAGGCGCGCACCACCAGGCCGGAGGAGGCCGGCGGCAGCTCCACCCCGGAGTGGCCGTGGAAGAGGAAGCCGCAATCCCGGCGCAGCTCCAGGGAGGGCAGGTCGGAGCGGGGCCGCTGGGCGAGCAGATCGGCCAGCGCCCAGAGGCGGCCGGGATGGAGAAGATCCTCCAGGGTGAGCTGCACCCGCAGGGCCAGGTCGCCGGGGTGATTCGGGGCGGCGCCGGGATCGGGGTCGGCGGGCGGGGGCCAGAGGCAGGCCCAGCCGGAGAGCCCGCCGGTGCGGGCGAAGCCCTCGAACTGGCCGACCAGGGGGCCGCGGCGAAAGGGCTGCAGCTCCTCGGGCAGCTCGTCGGACACGGGTGCCGTATGCATTGAAACCATCATGCCCGCGCCGGGTGACCAGCGCTGGCGGTGGCAACGCCCTGGAGATGGGTGCGCTGGGAAGGTTGGAGCGCCCGATAATGAAATCTCCCTGCCGGTGCGGCCCTGAGCTCCCCTCCCCCCACCCCGGGATCCGCCGCCGGCGAAGTGCCGGCGCCGGCGGGTCTGTGGCTGACGCTGGAGAGGCTGCGGGATCTGCCGCTTTCGCCGGAAGCCCGCCTGGCGTTGCTGCACGACCTGCTGGCCTCCCCCATCCCCGGCAGCCCTGTGCACCAGCTGCTCGGCGAGCTGGCGGAGCTGCGGCTGCGCTGTTGCGAAGACGCCTACCGGCAGCAGGCCTGGCCGGAGGCGCTGGCGCACCACGACGCGCTGCTCGAGCTGGTGCACCGGTTGGTTGCGCTGGCTCCGGAGCGCGCGGCGGTGTTTTGGGCTCGGTATGGCGAGCTGCTGGCGTTCTTCACCGTGGCCGTGCATGGGGCGGTGTATGCGGAGGGCGAGGACGCCCCTGAGCGGGCCGAGCTGGCCTGGCGGATGGCCCAACGCCTGCGGGGGGCGGCCACCCTGCCGATTCAGCCGCCCGACTGGCTGGCGGTGCACGAAGAGCAGCTGGTGCAGAAAGGCATGTTTCTGTGCGAGGAGCAGCTGGCGGCGGCAGGGGAGGCGGAGCGGCCCTGGCAGGAGCCGGATCAGCGGGCGCTGGATCTGGTGCTGCACCTGCAGTCGCTGCTGGATCCGACGCCGGAGTGGCTGGAGCGGAAGCAACGGGTGTTGATCGAGCGCCAGGTCGGGGCGGTGCTGGCCCTCGATCCCCCGGCCCCGGAGCCGCTGGCGGAGCTGCTGGCCAACCTGGAGCGGCTGCCTGTGCCGGCTGAGCGGCGCGGGCCGTTGGCGGCAGCCCTCCACCGGGCACGGCTGAGCCTGGATCTGCTCGCGCCGGAGCTGCAGCTCGGCGCCGCTTCTGCCCCTGCCCCTGCCGCCGGCGTCGCCGCGGAGATCCCGGCCCCAGCGGCGGCTCCCGGGGTGGCGGAGCTGGTGTGGCTGGAGCCCGGCGAGCAGGCCTCCCCCCTGCAGCTGGATCTGGGGCCGCTGCTGATGGCGGAGTTCGAGCGGATCGAGGAGGCGCTCGACGATTTCTGCTGGCACCTGCCCCGGGGCAGCCGGGCGCTGGCGGCGGCCCGGGCGATGACGAGGGCGCTGGAGCCGCGTTGGCGAGCGGGGGAGCGGCTGGAGGCGAGGGCGTTCGAGCGCCTGGCGTTCCTGGCGGCCAGCTGGCAGCGGCGGCTGGCGGATCGCCTCGAACCCCTGCCGCCGCAAGACTGGCACTACGGGTTGGTGGTGGAGCTGGCCACGACGGAACTGGATGTTCTGCTGCCGCTGCTCACGGCGCCGCAGCCGCTGGAGGCGGTGATGGCGGAGCTGCGGCGCGAGCATCACAACCCTGCGTTCTGGCAGCAACGACAGGATGTGCCCTGGATGCAGTGTCCGCCGCCGCGGGAAGCCCTGAGGCGGCTGCATGTGGAGGAGGGCTTTTACGCCGGCGGCCACTCGTCGATGGAGAGCCTGCGGAGCTGGGGGCGGGAGGTGGCCCTGGCCCTCACCGAGGCCGAACCCTGGACCGATGACGCGGGCTGCCTGGGGCGCTGGCTGGCGGTGGCCCAGGAGCTGGTGCTCACCGGGCAGGGACCGGTGCCCGAGCTGGGGCCGCCGCCGCCGCCGGAGACGCTGCTCGCCGAGCTCGGCGGCCTGGAGGTGTTGTATTTGGGGGATGGGGCGGCGGCGGTGCTGGAGGCCCACCGGGGCGGCCGCTGCTTCCGGGGCGAACCCTTCGGGCTGCGGGCTCTGGAGCCACCGTCGAGCCGCTGGCCGGCACGGCCCGCGGGCGGCTTCGAGCAGAGCCTGGCGGTGCTGCTGGAGACCGTGGATGGGCTCTACCGGCAGAGGCCCTTCGCGGTGCTGCTGGCCGATTGCGGCGCCTACCGGTTGCCCCTGCTGCGGGCGGTGCATCAGCGCTACGGCGTGGCGGCGCTGAGCAGCGGCCGGCCGCTGGCGCGCTGGCTGTCGGGCGGCTGAGGCGCTGCTCAGCAGGCGCTCACCTGCAGCACCTGGCAGCGGGGTGAGGGTGCGGTCGGCTGGATCTGGATCTGCACCAGCGTGCCCATCAGGTGGGCGGCGGCGGGAAGGGTGAACAGAAGAGCGTCGGTGGTGGCCGCGATCGGCGGCGATGCGAGCGCCGGCTGGCGGTCGAACCAGAGCCAGCTGCGCAGCTGGAGGGGGCCGGGCGCGGCCAGGGCGAAGCGGAGGGGGCGTGGCTGGGTTGTGGCGGGGAACCAGAGCACGAGCGGATAGCCCTCCAGCACCGGGAAGGAGCCGGTGTTGACCCGGTGGGAGTCGGCCAGGATCGAGGCGAGCAGGCCGGCGGGAAAGCGGGGATCGGGGAAGCAGGGCTGGAGGCTGAGGCCCGAATCCGGGTGGGGAATGCCGGCGAAGCCCGGATCACCGCGCAGAAAGAGCAACAGGGCCTCGTCGGGCGAGAGGGCTCCGGCCTCGATCAGGAGGCGCAGGCTGTGGAGAACGGGATCGGGAGCCTGCTGGCTGAGGGCGAGAGATTTGTAGAAGCTCATCTTGCCGATCTGTCCGTTGGTGGATCGACAGCCGGTGAGGTGGAGCGTGTGGCCCAGGGGGACCGGGGAGACTTTCGAATCGTCCCCGTGATTCTGTTTCACGCCAACGAGCCATAGGTAGTCGAGATGCTGCGCTGGAGCGATCTTGTTGTTGCGGAAGATGATGCGCTTGCAGGGCAGTGTGGCGGCCGATGCGGAGCGGTGGTGAATATCGCTGGCGAGCAGGCCACCTGCATAGAGATTCTGGGTGAGATGTTCTGCTATGTCATGGCCGGAGTGCCAGAATCTCTCGAGCTCACTGCGGTCGAGGAAAAAGAATTCGTCGGTGTCATGCAGGATGATCAGGTCTTCGTCGATGGCGGCGAAGGCCTCGATTCGCTTCTCGGCCTCGTCGTGCCACTGGCCCTGGCGGTACACCACCCGCGGATCGGCCAGCAGCCTTTGTCCCAGGGGAGAATCCGCCAGAAAGCCGGGCTTGGCATCGCCGAAGGCGAGCTGAGAGCTGTAGTGATAAGGACCGTCCCAGATGTAGATGCGGTCGTAGGGGTCGAGGCAGCCGCTGCGCAGTTGCCAGCTGAGCATTTCGCTGTCGTCGAAATAGTTGATCAGGGCGGCCAGGGTTGGCTGGCGGCGTGGGTTGGCGGCAGGGCCAGACCCGGGCCAGCCCTGGGGATGTGGTTTGCCAAGCAGGCGCTGGGCCCGTTCAAATCTGGGATGGTGGCGGTTGTTTTGGAGGATCCAGGGATGGCGTTGATAGAAGGCCAGCGAGGCCTGGAGCTGTTGGGTGGTTGTGAAGGGTTCCCCCCGCCGCTGCCCCCAGCTGTGGGCCCAGGGTTCCAGATCGAGAGCCTGCTGCACCCAGGGGTGAATGGGAAGCGAAAGCTCGGCCTGGGGGTCGTGGCGATCCGGCCGATCGTCCGGCCATGACAGCCGTGGATCGATGCGCTGAAGCAGGCGGCGCAGCAGCGGATCCAGGCAGAGCTGGGTGGGGTGGTCGGGGGTGTGCATCAACGGCTGCAGGCGATGGTGCTGCTCGATCCAGTCCGAGATCGTGATGTCGCCGTTGCGCTCGTGCAGGGCCAGCTCCTGGATCGATTGCCGATGCCACTGCTGGATGTGGGCGATCTGAGCCTCGCTTGGCGCCTGCAGCAGGGTGTCCAGGGGCAGGCCAAGGGCCGCGGCGGCCATGGCGAGGAAGTCGTGCTGGCGGCCGAGGGGGGACTCGGCCGCCAGGGAGGCCAGGCGGCCATCGGGATCGTGGGCGGGGCTGATGAAGGGGTGGTGGCCTTCAAAGTGCAGATTCGGCAGCACCAGGGTTGTCGCCGTGGGCGGCAGCTGGGCGCGCAGGCTGGCGGTATCGAGGCCGTTGCGGGAGCCGGGCTGGAGGGTGTGGAGCACCAACAGATCCGCGTAGCGAAGCTGCTGCTGGAGCTGGCTCACCTCCTCCGGGGTGGCCAGGTGAACCGAGGAACAGCAATGGATGGAGGCCCGGGGCAGGGCTTGGCGCAGGCCCAGCATCAGGGGGTGGCACTGGCCGTTGCCCACCAGCACGATGCGCAGGTCGGGGGCGGGGGCTGGCTGCTGGTTCAGCAGGGAGGCGCGCAACACCGGCGCCCAATCCACCGGTTCGGGATGGAGCTGTTCCATCCGCGCCAGCAGCTGCAGGGCGTCGGCCACCCCGATGCCAGCCACGGGATTCCCGGCCTGGAGGAGGTCATGGATCCAGATGCAGCCATACCGGCAACATTGCTCTTCATGGATCAGGAGCCAATCGGGAGGGTTGCCGCCCCGGGCGACGAGGCTGCCGAGCAAGCGGGCCCCTACCAGGGCGTGGCGCACGGCCTGGTGGAGATCCGTGGCGGCCCATTCGAGCATGCGGGCATGGCAGGCGAGCGCCAGGGGCTGCATCACGGCGGGGTCGTTGGCCAGCTGCGCGGCAGCCGCTCGCGAGAGCAGGTCGTCGGCCTTCACGCTTCCCCCGGGTGATGCGTTCATAAAAAACGGCTGAGGACGGAGGGAGTATATGGTGTGAGAGAGGTTACAGCCCGGGCGGGCTGGGGAGGAGGGATCTCCCCTTCGCGGATAGGGGAAGGCAGCCGGGTAACGCAAGGGCTGGCCGCCGTCAGAAGCCGGAAGCAAAAAATGCAAAAAAAAATGACACTGCACAACGAGTGCAGTGTCAAAATGACGATAAAACTTGGCGCGCGGAAACTTTTAAGAATTAAAATCCTTAATTAGAATGCAACTTGATCGCCTTGCGTTGACGCCGACGAAGCTTACGGCTGAAGGCGAAAGCGCTGCCGGCACCCAGAAGGGGAAGGGGCCCCGGAGCCGCTTCAAAAAAGCTGACGAGTTCGTACTTATTAATTTCGTCCGGAGATCCGATCAGGCTTGAAGCGAGGGCGGTGAGGGTTATCCCCGGTGCATCCGGATCCGCATGCCCAAAGTTAATGTTCAAAAATTGTGGAATCAGACTGGCATTCCAAACTACGCTACCCGGGTTGTTTGGCTGCCACCAAAAAGAATCGAAGTTTGACTTCGTATATGTGGTAGTACCAGAACCAGTGGTGAGGTTGAGGGCAAGGTCGCCGATCCAGCTAGGAAAGGCAGTTCCCACGGAAGAGCTGGTGGCCGAGGGGCTGGAAGTGTCTACTTCGATAAAACCGTTTAGGGTTCCGGTTCCAGAAATGGTATTAAAATTTAAATTGTAGCGAGTGAAAGGCGCTGCCTGAGAGGGCAAACCGAAACAGCCAGCAAAAACAGCTGAAGCTACAAAAGCGCGCACGGCTAATTTTGTAGACATGCTAAAATTGGCAATTTTTAGTGACTGTTCCATGTTTTGCGGGGCAGCGAAAGTTTTCAGCTTGCCACAGAACTTACCACATCCGGGGGCGTAGAAGCTCGGATCGTGCCCGTTTGCCCGCGAATCCTGACCTGATTCTTCGGAAGGGTCTCCAGGCGCGTCGCCAGCCCGGCGGGGGGAACCGGCGGAAGCCGGCCGCGGGCGGGGGTCAGTCCCGGCGGGCGAGCAGCACCAGCACGGCCGGGAGCTCCTGGCCGAGGATGCCGTAGCTGGGGGCGGCGATCCAGTGGATGGTGGGGTCGCGGAGGCCGGAGTGGCGAGCCTGATCGAGCAGATCCCAGCCAGGGATTTGGTAAACGAGACTGCCGCGCTCCGGGTGCACGGGATCGCCGTGGAACTCGCCCTCCATCAGCAGCTCAGCCTGGGCGGCCACCCCGGGGGTGGCGCCGGGCCGGTGACGCGCTTTGACGATCGTGTCGAAACGGTTGTAAGCGAAGGGGAAGGTGGCGAGCAGAAAGCCACCCGGGCGCAGGATGCGGGCGATCTCGCCAAGGGCCGCCGGCAGGTCGTAGAGGTGTTCGAACAGTTCGTTGCAGACCACCAGATCGAAGCGGGCAGCTTGGAAGTTGAGCCGGCAGAGATCCTGATGGGCCAGGCGCTGGCGTCGGGGATCGTGCGGATCGGGGAGGTATTCGCTGACGACCACCCTCGGGAAGAGGCGGGCAAAGGTTTGGGCGAAGGGGGTGATGGCCTCCGGGAGGTAGATGTCAACCTGCGGCTGGGGGGGGATCCGCCCCTCCGCCAGCAGGCTGCGCAGCAGGAGCAGGATGGCGCGATGGCGGGAGAGGCAGCCGTTGTATTCGAGGCTTTCCCGGTAGTTCGGGCCCGAGAGATGGAGAGCGCTTGCCGGCACGGGCCGCTGACTGATCGGATCGAGGATGCCGTTCAGGGCCATCAAGGGCAGGGCCTGCTTCACCTGCCGCTCCCACTGGGGGTGGGTGCGGTGGAGGTGGTCTTGAAAGCTGGCGAAATCCTGGAAGCGGAGATGCTCCACGTGGGGAGCCTGCCAGGTGGCCTGGATGGGCAACGGGCTTTCGGGTGGTGCGCTCTCCAGATCTGCCAACGGTTTGGGGCGTCCCGATCCGGGTCCTAGGATAGGGGGATGAGTGTGGGGCGTCCAATCACCACAACCACTCCCGCCGTTGGCTCCGATCCGCTTCCCAGCGAGATCGCCAGCCTGACGAGCCAGCTTGAGGAAGCGCGCGACGAAGCCGAATTGAATCTCCTGATGCTGCAGCAGGCCCAGGAGGAGCTGGAGTTTTATTATTTGGCCCACCAGCAGCAGGAGGCGTTGCTGCAGCAGCAGCGGGAGCAGTTGCGGCGGGCGGAGGTGTTGATCGAGGCGCTGCTGGAGCGGGTGGAGTCGCAGGGTTGAGGGGCGGCGAGCGGCTTGCGGGATTCAGGCCAGGGCGAAACGCGCCTCAAACTCGCTGAAGCGCCGCTCCAGCGCCGCCAGTTCGCTGGCCAGCTCCTGCCCTTCTGCCGCGGGGGCGGCTGCGGCTGAGGGGATCGCCACCCCGAGTGCACGCAGGCGGGCGGCGGCACGGTCGAGCACCGCTTGCATGTCCCCCTGGTGCCCCGCGGCGTCTTCGGCCGGGGCCGGGGCCGGGGCGGGAGAAGCGGCCGGGGCCGGGGGGGCGGAGCGGGTGTTGAGCTGCTCGCGCAGGTGACGCAGGGGCTGCCATTGGGGATCTTCCTCCAGCAGCCTGGCCAGCAGGGCCAGGGCGCGGTCGCGCTCGCCGCGGTTGGCGAGACTGCGCACCTGCAGGACGCCAGGACCGCGCCGCGCCTCCTGGCGGCGCTGTGCGAAAAGAGATATCAGATGGTTGGCGTCGTCTTGGGTTTCGGCGCACTGGATCGCTTCGTCCCAGGCGAGGAGGGCGGCCTCTACATCGCCGCGGGCGAGGGCCTGCCGGGCGGAGACGTCGTGGAACCAGGGGTTGCGCCGTGCCGAGGCGGGGGGATCGGCGAGCCAGCGCTCGCTCGCCTCCCACTCGCCGCGGGCCAGGGTCAGGTCGGCGGCGCGGATGCGCGCCAGGGCCCAGTGCGGGCGGATCGTGGCGAGCCGTTGCCAGAAGCGGCTGCTGGCCGCGGGTTCGGCGGCGATCTCCGCATCGGCCACCAGCGGCGCCAGGGTCGCCTCTAGCGGTGGATCCAGCTGGGCAACATCAGGCTCTGCGGTGGCGCGACCGAGGATCAGCAGCCCATCCCCCACGGGGGGCTCGAGGGCGCTGCGCCAGTTGGCCTGGAGCTGGGGCCGCAGCTCCTGCCAGAGGCTCTGCGGATGGGGATGACGCCAACGCTGGAAGCGCTCCGCCAGCGCCAAGGCCTGTTGGCGTCCGGCCGAGCGGCTGGCGGGGGGAGCCGGCCACAGACCCCACACATCCGGCACCAGGCCGAGGGAGGGATCGAGCTGATCGGCCTCCAGCAGGGCGAGATCGGCCTGGCGGAGCTCACCGGCCAGCAGCCAGGCCAGGGCGAGCTCCAGGGCGCGGGCGGCACTCCAGCCAGCCGTGGAGCGCCCCTGCTGGGCCTGGCGGGCCAGCTCCAGGGTTTGGCCACGGCGCGCGAGGGCGAGCCAATCGCCCTCGCCGCCCTCCACCCGGGCCTCGCCAGACATCGCTTCGCTCGGCATGGCGGGGGATCACGCGGAACACCATTGTGAAACCATTGCCCGGGCTCCGCCGTTCGCGCTGCGCCAGGATCCCGGCAGAGGCAGGCGGGCATGGAGGCGAGCAGGCCGCGGTTGGTGATCGTGGATCCGGGCTACGCCAGCACGGTGGGGCACCACGGCGAGGTGAATCGACCCCTGCTGAGCCGGTTGTCGGCGGCGGGCTGGCGGGTGGCGTTGTGGGCGGATGTGGCGCTGGAGGCGGAGGCCGCAGCGCCGCCGGGGCTGGTGGGGGCGTTCAGCGGCTGCGGCTATGGGGATCTGCGCCTCGGGAGGGAGCTGGGCGGCCTGGTGGTGCTGGCGCGGCGGCTGGAGCAGCAACTGGCCCTGGCGAGCGCGGTGGAGGGTGGCGAGCCTGTGGCGGCCTGGCTGGGCCACAGCCTGCTGCCGTTTCAGCTCCTGGGGCTGGCCCGCCACCTGGCGGTGGCGCCGGCGGCGCAGGTGCTGGTGAGTTTGATGTTCCAGCCGGGCGAAACCCTGGAGGAGGCCACGGCGCTGGAGTCGAGCCCGGCGAGCGAGCAGGCCACGGGCAACACCCGGGTGGCGCTGGCGGCCCTGGCGCGGGCCTGCCGGCAGCAGGGCCACCGCCTGAGCCTGGCCTTCCCGAGTCGCCAGCAGGAGGAGGCCTACGGGCCACTGTTCGCGGCCACCGGGCTGAGCAGTGCGGGGGTGCATCCAGCGGTGGTGGGCGGCGGTTGCCGGGCCCCGGCCGGGGTTGAAGACCCGCCCCTGGTGCTGCTGCACTGGGGAGACCAGAAACCGGGCAAGGGCCGGCGAGAAGCCCTGGCGGTGCTGGAGGCCTTGCTGGCGGGGCCGGTGCCGGAGGCGTTGCGGGGCTATGGCTGGCTGTTCCAGGTGCATGGCCACGGCCCGCTGCCCGATGGGGAGGAGCAGCTGCTGCAGCGGGCGGAGGCGGCGGGTTTCGGGTTGGTGGTGCTGAGGGGAGCGGTGGCGAGCGAGCCGATGGTGGGCTGGCTGGCGCGCTGCCCGCTGGCGCTGCTGGCCTACGACCCAGTGCGCTACCGGCTGCGCAGCAGCGGCGTGCTCTGGCATTGGGGCGCCAGCCGGGCGGCGGTGGAGCGACCCGCGGCGGCGGTGGGCTACGGGGGGGGCTGGCTGGCGACGGAGGCCGCGGCGCTGGGCCTGGGCTGGCACAGTGCCGCGCCGGCGGTCGAGGCGTCGGGCCCGGCTGGGGAGCTCTGGCTGGCGGCCCTGGGGAGGGCGGCGGCAGAGCTGGCCGGCCCGCGCCGGTTGAGTGCCTACGGGCGGGACCTGCTGGGCGGCGATTTCAGCCGGTGGTGCGCGGAGCGGCTGAGCACCATGCCGTGGCGGGCCTGACGCGCCTGTTTTCCGGTTGGGTCGTTCTTGAGCTTGCCAAGGACTGCCTGTTTGGGCTAAGGGTGGATGTCAAAGTGCCATAGCTGGGTGCCTCCTGGATTGTTGAGGTTAAGTGGGCCTGTTGGTTCTGACAGCCGCCCATACCGGCAGAGGTATGAGTTTGAAATGCTCGAGAGGGTTGCAATCCACGGCCAGCGAGCTCAGAATCTGGAAGCTCCCGAGCCGTTTCAGGAGGTGGCCCATATGGCGTCGGGATCCGGGAGGCGGTTGAAGCTCGGCAAAACGGAGCGGAGACGTGAAGGAGGGTGGCCAGAATCCTCATGGCGATGGGAGGGAGTGGATTGGGGCACGGATGCTATTAGGGCACGCTGGAGGGCAAAGGATCGACATTCCGCTGCAGATAACGTGACCCAGATTAGAGTAACAAGACAAAAAACTAATTCATGCGGAGCCA
>JBIPMZ010000218.1:0-4346 GCA_044376165.1 Cyanobium sp. | reverse complement strand
TCGCAGTGGAATAGCGCCCCCCGCTCCCGGCAGAGGGCCCCGATCGGGGCGAGGGGCTGCAGCACGCCGATCTCGTTGTTGGCCGCCATCGCCGACACCAGGAGGGTGTCGTCGCCGAGGGCCTGCTCCAGGGCGGGGAGGGCCAGGAGCCCGTCGGGTTCCACCGGCAGGACGGTGAGGGGGAAACCGTGCCGATCCAGCCAGCGCAGCGGATCCAGCACCGCCCGGTGTTCTGTGGCCAGGGTGACCAGCCGCCGCCGCCGCTCGCCCCGCTCCAGCGCCGCCTCCGCCACGCCGCGCAGGGCCAGGTTGTTGGCCTCGGTGGCACCGCTGGTGAACACCACCCCCCGGGCGTCCGCCAGCCCCAGGGCCGCCGCCAGCGCCGCCCGGGCCCCCTCCACCGCAGCGGCCGCCTCGAGCGCCGGTCGGTAGAGGCGGCTGGCGGGATTGGCGAAGCCCCCCTGCCACCAGGGCGCCATCGCCTCCAGCACCTCGGTGGCGCAGGGGGTGGTGGCGTGGTGGTCGAGGTAGGCGAGCATGGCTCCATGCTGAATCCGTTTTCCGTTCGCCGCGGCGGCGTCCGCCGGCTGAAGGTCCTGCTGGGGCTGGTGGGGCTGGTGGGGGCGACCGCGGCGGCCCCCCTGCGGGCCCAGTCGATGCCGGGTCTCACCCCCGAGGGCCGACCGGTGCGACCGCCGGGTTTCGTGTTGCTGGTGGAACGTCAGGGCTTTGATGGGCTGCGGGCGGTGGGGGTCTACGGCGCCGTGCCGGATCCGGGCCAAAGCGGCCTCTGGCGCGTGCAGCTCTGGGAGGAGCTGAGCCAGCGGGTCACCATCTCCACCGACAAGGTGAGCTGCGCCCTCGGGGCGCCGCTGCGGATCACCGGTCGCGGCCGCGCCTTGATCGTGCGCGAGCTCAACCCCGGCGGGCCGATCACCGACGCCAACCGCCTGGATCATCAGATCTGGTGGGCCGTGTGCCAGCCCTCCCTGGCCGGCCGCGATCCGGCCAGCCTGGCTGCGGAAGCCCGCCGGCTGGGCTTCGATGGCCGCTTGCCGGAACGGGAGCAGATCCTGCCGGCCCCCGGATCTCCGGCCCCCTGATCGAAGCGTCCCGACAGACCTAGATTCCGCCCATGTCCAACCCCTCCGCCTCCGGGGACCGCGCCGGATCCGCCGCCGACCCCGCCCCCCTCCCCCTCGACGCCCCGCCGGGGGAGGAGACCCCGAAACCGCCCGTGCGCCTGCTGCTCGTCGATGACGAGCCGGGCCTGCGCACCGCCGTGAAGGCTTACCTGGAGGACGAGGGCTTTGCGGTGAGCACCGCCAACGACGGCGAGGAGGGCTGGACCCAGGCCCAGCAGCTGCATCCCGATGTGATCATCTCCGACGTGATGATGCCCCGCTGCGACGGGTTTGGCCTGCTCAAGCGCCTGCGGGCCGACGAGCGCCTCGGCGGCACCCCGGTGATCTTTCTCACCGCCAAGGGGATGACCGCCGACCGTATCGCCGGCTTCCAGGCCGGTGCCGACGACTACATCCCCAAGCCGTTCGATCCCGACGAGCTGGTGGCCCGCGTCCACAATGTGGTGCGGCGCCAGGAGCGGCTGCTGGCGGAGGCCGCCCGCTACGCCGACGCGGACATCGGCGCGATGGCTCGCCAGATCACCGAGATCCGATCGATGCTCGGCACCGGCGGCAGCGGCGGCGGCGGGGGGGTGCGCAAAGCCGCCGCGGATGTTCACCTCGATTTCACCCCGCGGGAGGCCAGCGTGCTGCAGCTCGTGGCGGAGGGGATGATGAACAAGGAGATTGCGCGACGGCTGGAAACCTCGATCCGCAACGTCGAGAAGTACGTGAGCCGGCTGTTCATCAAGACCGGCACCGCCAGCCGCACCGAACTGGTGCGCTACGCCCTCGAGCACGGGCTTGTCGAGTGAACCCTGGTGTCCGGCTGCCCGCAACAACGGCTGGACCTATCGCGATCGGGTCGCGGCCGCCGAGGCCGGCCTGAGCGCCAGCGCCTTCTATGCGGCTCGCCATCGCCACAGCGATCCGACCGTCTGGCGGGCGCGCCTCACGGCCGGTGAGATCGAGCGCAACGGCCGGCCGCTGCGCGACGATCCGCCGCTGGTGGCGGGGGATCGGCTCGCCTGGCACCGGCCGCCCTGGTGGGAGGAGGCGGTGCCGGTGGCCTGGGCCGTGCTGCACGACGACGGCGACCTGCTGGTGATCGACAAGCCCGCTGGCCTGCCGGTGCTGCCCGCCGGAGGGTTTCTCGAGCACACCGTGTTGCGGTTGCTGGAGCGACGCCACGCCGGCGATCCCGCCGGAGTCCCCCGGCCGGTGCATCGGCTGGGGCGCTTCACCTCCGGGGTGCTGGTCTGCGCCCGACGGCCTGCCACGCGGGCCTGGCTGAGTGCCCGGCTGCGGGAGAGCACGGCAGCGGGGGAGCCAGCGGGTGGCGAGGGCTCGCCGCCATCCGGGTGTCGCAAGCTCTACCGCGCCCTGCTGGCACCGGGGGCACTCGCGCTTCCACCGGGGCAGTCGCTGCTGATCACCGTCCCGATCGGCCTGCGGTCCCATCCGCGGCTGGGGCGGATCTGGTGCGCCGCCCGGGACGAGCGGCCCGGCGACCTGAGCGCCCGCAGCACCCTCACCCTGCTGGAGCGCCATCCCCGCGCCGAGCTGGTGCAGGTGGCAATTGCCAGCGGCCGGCCCCACCAGATCCGCATCCACGCCGCCGCCGCCGGGGCGCCCCTGCTCGGGGATCCCCTCTACCGCCCCGGGGGCGGCGCGCGGCCGGAGGCGCTGCCGGGCGAGGGGGGCTATCTCCTGCAGGCCTGGCGGCTCGAGCTGACGCGGCCGGATGGGGAGCGCCTGCACCTGGAAGCCCCGCAGGGTCTGGCGCTCCCCGGAATGGAGCCGCCTGGCCGCGGCTGCTCCTAGACGGGGGCTACGCGGCAGCCATCCCGCGCCCCCGCCCCCGCCCAGCGCCTAGCCTCTCGGTCGGGAGCTGCCCACCGCCCGATCTGAGCCGATCCGTCGCGATGGGATGGCTCAGAGCCGCCACAGGCCCAGCCATTCGTCGTTCCGCCCCGCCGCTGAGCCCCGCGCCGGTTCCCACAGCAGGGGCTCCAGTCCGGCCGCCCGCAGCTGGCTCTCCAGCTCCCCGGGATGGCTGCCGAAGGGAGGGCCGCCGGGCTGGTCGTGGCACCAGAACAGGCCGAGCAGCCAGCCCCCCGGGGCCAGCAGTTGCGTCACGGCCCGCAGGTAGTCCGGACGGCGGGAGGGTTCCAGGGCACAAAAGCAGGTGTGCTCCACCACCCCCTGCAGGCTCCCGTCGGCCAGGCCCGCAGCCCGCAAGGCCTCGGGATCGAGCAGATCCGCCTGCTGCCAGCGCAGCTCCGGCCGATCGGGGCCGTGGCGGCGGCGCGCCTCCCGCAGGGCTTCGCCGCTGAGGTCGAGGCCGAGGGCCGCAAAGCCCAGCTCCGCCAGCAGGGCCGCTTCGTGGCCGCGGCCGCAGCCCGGCACCAACACCCGCCCCGGCGGGCGCGGCCGGCGCGGATCGTCCCGCAGGAAGGCCGCCAGCGGCGGGGCCGGCGCGCCCAGCTCCCAGCCGTCCCGGCCCTCGCGGTAGCGCTGATCCCAGGCGGCCGCCGCGGGCCCGCTCGCCGCGGCCGGTTCGAACCAGCGGGCGAGGGCGGAGACGTCATCGTGGCCGTGGCCGGCGGCCATCAGCTCCGCCTCCATCGCCGCCACCCGTTCGCTCACCGGCAGCGTCAGCCCCGTGGCGGCGGCGGCCTCCAGGGCGATGCGCAAGTCTTTGTGGTGCAACGCCAGGCGGAAGCCCGGGGGGAAGCGGCCGGCGAGCATCCCTTCGGCGCGATGGCGCAGGGCCCAGGAATCGGCGGCCCCCTCCTGCAGTGCCGCGCACACCTCCCCCATCGGCAGGCCGAGCCGGCGGCCCAGGGCCAGGGCCTCAGCCACCGCCGCGTAACTGCCCGCCACCAGCACCTGGTTCACCGCCTTCGCCCGCTGGCCGGCGCCCACCGGCCCGAAATGACTGATGCGGCCGCCCACCACCGTCAGCAGCGGCCGGGCCCGCTCCAGATCCGCCGTGGCGCCGCCCACCAGCACGGAGAGGGTGCCGGCGCGGGCCCCCTCCGTGCCGCCCGTGACCGGTGCATCGAGGTAGGCCACCCCCCGCGCCGCCAGCCGCGCCGCCAGGGCTTCGCTGGTGGCCGGGGCGATGGTGGAGAAGTCGATCACCAGGGAGCCGGAGGCGAGGGCTCCGATGGCGGCGTCGGGTGGCTCCAGCAGCACCGCCTGCACGGCGGCGTCATC
>JBIPMZ010000024.1:0-15493 GCA_044376165.1 Cyanobium sp. | reverse complement strand
ACCGTCAGCTAAGGTCTGCGAGTCACGGGCACTGCGCCCTCGAAAGTGGGCTCCGTTCCTGAGGCAGGACGAATACGCGGAGTCAATGACGTGGATACATTGCCGCCCAATCGATGATCGCTTACAATGGCAAGGGATCCCATGCACCACCCCGTTAAGCCTTTGCTCTTTGCCCCGTTCCTCAGAGCCAGCTTACCAAGCGTCAAAGAATTCCATTAATCTAAGAACAATTTACCTCCAGTTGTCGCCGTAGAGAATGGCAAGCATCGATGATCTGATTGATTCTCTCAGCAAGATCAAGCCCCTGCCAGCATCACTCTTGGAAAGACTGAGCAACCAAGGGCAGGAAGAGCTTTTCCTCGATTTGGGATTCTGCATGCTTGTAGCAGACACTCATAACCAGCTCGGCAACGCCAGCGAAGCCCTTAGATGGTATCAACATACAAGCGAAACAATCAATCCAAGCTACCCTTCCGCCTACGCAAATCAAGCTCTTTGTCTGTACAGGCTCAATCAAAAGGAAAAAGCGTTGGATATTTTAGATAATTCATTGTCCTTGATTGACTTTGGCGCAGAGAAGTATTCCGATGTGGAAATATTAAGTTATTTTAAGGTGTACTGTCTATTCAGGCTTAAGAAGGAAAATCCAGAAAGAAGGGTACATGCCTGTTTTGTAATCCTTGAATATAGACTAAGAGATTTCCTGGAAAAACAGGCAAGCTGCAGTGATCGTCAGCTGGAATCTTTGCTAGATCAATGCACGGCACTTTGCGCCCTTAAGAGCGCCAATCCCAATCCAATACCTCATGACTCTAGATCGCGAATATTGCAGTCACTACAAGATTATCTGGACTCTTCAACAGGACAGCTTATCATTTCAAGGCCAGGCAATATTGAGATGTCTGCCATCTTGTGCGACAGATTTACATATGATCTGGGGAATAATGCTGGAATCTATGACTCATTGCATTTTAGGGGCAGCAACGAGTCGTTTATAGAGTGGCGGAATCTCTATATCAAGGCAATGCAAAGCTCCAGTTGTATTATGATATGCAACTTTTTCGATAATTATGCTGGACCTGCCTTGTCTGAGTATAATCTTCAAGATAAATGTGTGAATTGCCCTTCTGATCTGGAATTCTATTGTCAGACACTTGAAATGCTACTCTCCAACAAAAAAGTTCTCTGTATCTCCCCGTTTGCCAAGACAATGAGCAAGCAAAGTTGTTATCTTGATAATGTTCATGATAATAGATACAGTTTTAACGCGGGTAACCTTCGATTTTACCGATGCAAGCAATCCATATCATTTTCCAGCCCAGAGTCTTGGCTGAACAATTTCAATACAATGCAAGAAGATCTAGAGCTAATTGATTTTGATATAGCTCTTGTGTCGGCAGGAGGGTATGGACATCCAATCATACAGAGAATAGCCGAACAAGGTAAATCAGCAATTTATTGCGGTGGTATTCTTCAAGCTGTATTTGGAATTCTAGGAAGGCGCTATGATGGCATTTACTCGCACCTTACTAATCGGTACTGGGTAAGACCATCTAGCTCAGAAATACCAGAAGGATTCATGACAGTTGAGAATGGATGTTACTGGTGATAGATAGCATGAATAAGACTCCCATCATATCCCTTGGGCGAGATTGCACTTCGGCATACCTTATTCGTATGCTCTATGTGCACAATCGCTACCACTACGAAAATGCCGATCATGCGATTCAAGTCTGCAAGCAGAATAATCTCGGCCTAGGCTCCAACTTATTTGATTGGACATATATTTACAATCGCGATAATTTCATAAGAACTTTAGCCAATATACGATCCACAGATTTATTTGATCCATCGAGGCTGCAAGTTATCACTCCGGAAAAGCCAGACACCATTGTTGATCCAAAGACAGGCATAGGCTGGCATCATCTCTTTGAACGATCGCCATCGGACCAGACCATACTTATAAGTCAAATTGGATCCCAATTGATCAACGCAAAAAACAAGCTTAATTATCTCCACAACAAGCTCATTAATTATGCTGAATCATTTTGTGTTTATCTCTACTTCGACAATTGGTCCGCGGAGCAATGCAAGAATCTCCACAGGGCCGTCAAAATCTATCGCATCGATGACAACTTTAGATTCATCTATATTGCTAATAATAATAATCAAGAAGGGATTTGGTTTTTTAATAAGGAGACATTAGTTTTAAGCGTCCCATTTGACTATCATATATCAGAGGCCAGCATGAATGCGTCTGGATCAAGGACTGACATGCTCATGTGCAAGCTAGCTCACGCGTGGAAACTTGTCGGAAAGCCAGAAGCGACTTAGGCCTGGTGTGCCAGCCAGCTCAGCTGACATGGAAGCAGGGGGTATTCACGGTGGGGGTTTTGCCTCGATCCCATGGCATACTAGGCCGATGAATGGCTCCTACCTGAAAGAGCTTCGTGAGTTGCAGCAGGCGGGTCGGCAAGCCGATCTGGAAGCCTATGTGGAGGAGCTACGGGCACTGGGCTATCCAAGCTCAATCTTAAACTCGTTTGCCAATCAAGAAAGAACACGGACTCTACATTCTTATCGATATCCCTGGCATGAGCACTCCAGAAATCTAGGCCAGATATCTAAGAATCCATTGGTCAGTATTCTGGTGGTATCCTATAACTCAGGCACAGATCTCAAGAGGCTATTCCCGTCGCTTATTTCTCAAAGTTATGTGCACTGGGAGCTTGTGCTAGTGGAGAATGGCTGCGAAGATACTCATGCCCTTGCCAAGAATTTCCTCGCCGAATTTAAGTATGTACGTGCTGACAACCCAGGTTTTGCGGAAGCAAACAATATCGGCCTGGCCCATGCCGATGGAGAATTACTCCTTCTTCTGAATCCTGATACTGAACTGCACCCAGAAACCATCAAGCAGCTCGTCCATGCCATCTCCATCGATGTGTCCGCTGCAGCTGCATGCCCGCTAATCTTTTTTGCGGCACCTTTCTATAAGTTAACCTTTTCCTCGCTCTCTGGCCGACCATTCCGCATTAACTTAGCGAAGACACTGGCCCTGATGGAATATAGGAAAATATTTACGTGGGAGGGGCAACGCGACGGAGAGGCTGACTTCTCCGCAGATGGCCATTGCCGGATCTGTTTAGATATTCCCCTTGGCGCGGCGATGAAGGAGTTTCAATTCGATATAATCTCCGAAATTGATGCATCAGAGCCCCATCTCATCCAGGTCGAATTTGAGGATAGTGGCGAACCAGCGCACCTATTCTCTGTCCACACACAATGTCAACCATGCACAGTCAGCCTCAACAACAGAATCCATTCCAGCTCTCGCTATCTCATCAATAATGCGGGTAGTGGGCTGAGGGGGGAGAGCGGCCTGCCATATGATATTGGTTTTGGCGAAATTGATATTGGCCAATATGCAGCCAGGGCCTATCGAGAAGCCTTTTGTGGCTGCTGCGTGCTGTTGCGCCGAGATCTCTTCCTTAAGCGTAAAATCTTTGTTCGCGAATTCTTTGCCTATTATGAGGATTCAGAGCTGAGCCACTGGATCCGTGCTAATAATATGAATATTCTTTTTGTTCCCAGTTCAATTGTCTATCATCGCCATTCGGAATCTGTTGGCGAGGGGAGTCCGCTCTGGAGCCTGCTGGTGCAGCGAAGTCAAGCGGTTTACTCACAATTTCTCGATGACTCTGCCAACCTAGTACTTCGGGCTCCCCACATCGATTATTCATCTAAAGGAGATTCTGTGCCCGCTACCATAGCGCAGTTGCTGTGCCGTTATGACCATGCGATCAAGGGGCAAACTGCAGCTTCTATTATTGCCAATGAGGATGGATTTGTTGTTGGCATTTACAACTCTTACTGGAATGTCTTTGGAGGAGGTGAAAAGCATGCGATCGATTTTGCCCGGCTGGCGTTAAACCAGGGGCTAACGGTCTATTTGCTGTCGGAGACAGATTTTTCAATTCCCGAATTGCAGGAGTATTTCGGAGTCGACCTTAGTGGTGCCCGCAAGCTGGTTACCGGATGCGTCAGTGAAAGCCTGACTCAAAGGTTTGATCTATTTATTAATTCAACATTTCTGTCCTCGTTGACTTCGTATGCACGCAAGTCTTTCTATATTGTTTCATTTCCAAGTTGCCATATTGAGCAATCTGTTATGGAGGCCTATTTGTTTCTTCATAACTCGCATTTCTCGCAGGACTGGGCGATCAACTACTGGGGCCCTCACCGTGCCAAGGTCATTCTTCCCGTGCTGGGTTTCTCTGTTCAGTCCGCTTCCATAGAAGCATCTTCCCAGATGGCAAATAATACATGGAATGCCAAGCATTATACTATTCTTTCCGTTGGCAGATTTACCTATTCGGGCCATTGCAAAAATCAGCATATATTGGCGAGAGTCTTCGCCTCCCTATCCAGTCAATCTCTGATTGACCCTCGCTGGAGGTTGGTGCTTGTCGGATCTGTAAAGGAGAACGAACCTGCTTCAATTCGTCATTTTCTTGATACCCGTGAGATTCTCAATGGTTTTAACGCCGAGGTATTGGCCAACATGGAAAGAGATTCTTTGCTCGGTCTTTATCGTCAATCTGCTCTCTATGTCCATGGGACTGGCCTCGGGGTTCAGGCGGAACTAAATCCCGAGAAATGTGAGCATTTTGGCATTGCTGTCTTTGAAGCGCTTATCCATGGCTGTATACCCGTGGTACATCGCAATGGCGGTCCAGCTTTTCAAGTGGCTGGATTGCGGGATGCCTACCTCTATGGGGATGAGCAGGAGCTTGCTCTCTGCTTGCGCGAGGCCACTCGGATGTGGGAGGCCCTCGCCTTGTCGCAACAAGCAGCTATCAGCAGCCGCCTCCATGCCCATGCAACCCATCTGTTGGACGAATCCGTACAAACGGCAGAGCTTCTCCTGCGCCCCTAGAGCCTTCCCCTTCGCGGCTTCTCGCTCCAGCACCACTTCGTTCAGCTCGCCAGCCCCTGCTCGTTGAAAACCCCTTCAAACAACACCGTGCTGAGGTAGCGCTCCCCGGAATCCGGCAGCACCACCACAATCGTCTTGCCGGCGAAGGCCTCCTCCTTGGCCAACCGCGCCGCCGCTGCCACCGCCGCGCCGCTGGAGATCCCGGCCAGGATCCCCTCCTCCCGCACCAGCCGGCGAGCCATGGCCACCGCTTCGGCGCTGGTTACCGCCTCCACCCGATCCACGAGGCGTAGATCCAGGTTGGCGGGCACAAACCCCGCACCAATGCCCTGGATTTTGTGGGGCCCTGGCTGCACCGGTTCGCCGGCGAGGGTTTGGCGGATCACCGGACTTTCTGCCGGTTCCACCGCCACCGACACCAGGGGCTGGCCGAGGGTGGTTTTCAGATAGCGACTGACGCCGGTGATTGTGCCGCCGGTGCCGACGCCTGCCACCAAGGCATCCACCCGGCCGCCGGTGGACTCCCAGATCTCCGGGCCGGTGGTGTCGTGATGGATTTGGGGGTTGGCGGGGTTGGCGAATTGCTGCAGCAGCACATAGCGCTGCGCATCGGAGGCGGCAATCTCCTGCGCCTTGGCGATCGCCCCTGGCATGCCCTTGGCGCCTTCGGTGAGCACCAGGCGCGCGCCGTAGGCCGCCAGGAGCTTGCGCCGCTCCAGGCTCATCGTCTCCGGCATGGTGAGGGTGATCGGGATGCCGCGGGCGGCGGCCACAAACGCCAGGGCGATGCCGGTGTTGCCGCTGGTGGGCTCCACGATTTCCTTGTCCGGCCCCAGCAGGCCATCCTTCTCGGCCTGCCACACCATCGCCGCCCCGATGCGGCATTTCACCGAGTAGGCGGGATTGCGCCCCTCGATCTTGGCGTAGACGGTGGCCGCCGCCCGGGGCCCCAGCACCCGATGGAGGCGCACCAGGGGGGTGTGGCCGATCGACAGACTGTTGTCGTCGACGGCGGCCAGGCCCTGCGCGGTGGCGGTGGGGCGGAGGTGGTTGGCAACGGTCACGACGCATGCCGGGAAGAGTTGTCTTCTGATAGCGAGGATGCGGCAGGGCTCGATGTGCCCAGAACCACATCGACCTCCCGCAACCCGCCGCAACCCCTGCGCCAAAAGCGATCTCGATCCCCTGTTCCCGGACAACCCGGTTCTGCTGATCCACAACTCCAACCATGGCGCCGTGCTCAACAGCCGCGCCCTGGCCCTGGTGGGGTATGACGCCAACACCCCCGATCCAGCCGGTAAGGATCTGGCGGCTGTTCAGTACCATCTTTTGCCGGTTGCCTTCGGCCGCAAGGGATGGCTCACCGCCAAGGTGGCCACGGTCAAGGAGCTGGAGGCAGTGCTGGCACAGATCCACTCTGCAGATTATGCAGCCTACATTGAAGTGCTGATTCCTGGCGAGGAAAGCCAGCTGCTTCCCAAGCAAAAAATTGATCAGCGTTACAAACTGTAAATACCGCTCGTTGACTGAAAATCAATCCAAATAAGCGCCTCGCCAACCCACAGAGGCCTCATCCTATATCTGTGTTGATGGGAACCCCCGCCTGCCTGATCGTGTCGCCGGGTTGCACAGGGCGACCCTCCAGGGTCGTGTAGCCATAGCCGATGGTCCAGGGCTCGCCCCCGCTGGCTGGATCGGGGTAGGCGTGCGCGACAAACCCTTCGAACTCTGCAATCAGTCGCATGGCTGGCTGATAGGGAGGCGGGGCGGGCGCTGAGGACGCCAGCAGCTCCGAAGAATTGCCACCGTACCGGCCAGGGCAATCAGCCGGCTGCTGCTTGCCTCCTTCAGGGTTACCGGCTTGGGTGATCCGCTGAGGCCGAGCGCTTGGATGCGAGCCTGGTTGTCACCCTGGGACTGAGCCCAGTTCTGCCCCAGCGGAATGGAAAGATGGGTGGGTTCAGAAACCGCATTGGCGAGGGACCAGCCTCGGTCCCTTGGCTCTGCTCCTGAGCTGCTGCAGGCAATACGAGCCCAGCAATCAAGCCGGCGATGCTGAGTGCGTACCTTTTCGACATGATTTCCCCGATAGTCACTTGACAGCATACCAAGGTTTGCCATCTTTTTGTTGGCAAGCCATTTTTAGGGAAGACCATAGAAGGTTTCGGGGACTGCATCTTTTTTCCTGCCCTTTCCGGCCGGGAAGTTTAATCCCCCACCATCCGCTCCGCCTTCAGCAGGGCCTTCAGATTGAGACCCCGCACCGGCTCGGGGCTCACCACCAGGGGCAGGCGGCCATTCCACTTTTCAATCCGCTGGTGTTCGAGCAGCTCCGGGGTGAGGCCCGCCTGCAGCAGCTGCTGGGCCCGTGCCTCCCCTTCGGCGGCATGCACGCGCGCCTGGGCCAGGCGCTGGGCCTTCAGCGCTTCGTACTGCGCCCGGCGCGCGTCCTGCTCCGCCACCTGCTTGGCCTCCACCGCCTGGCGGAAGCCGGGGGAGAAGTCGAGCTGCACCAGGTCCACCGCATCCAGCGCCAGGTCGTGCGCCGCCAGCCGCGCCCGCAGCCGATCCGCCAACCCCTGCTTCAGCACGGCCCGCTCGCGGATCAACTCCTCCGCCGTCAACCGCGCCACCACCGCCTGCAGGCCGTCGTCGAGGGCTGGTTCGATCAGGTTGCGCGCAATGGCGGCTTCCTCCCCCAGCTGCCCGTAGATCGCCGCCACCCGCTCCGGCCGCAGGTGCCAGCTCAACGTCACCTCCGCGCTCACCTCCTGGAGATCGCGGCAGGCGGCCTCGCTGCGCAGCGTCAACGCCTGCACCCGCACGCTCAAGGGCCGCACGGTCTCCACCCCGGGCAGCAGCGGATGCAGCCCCTCCCCCAGCACCTCCTCCTGCACGGCCCCGAAGCGCAGCAGCACCCCCCGCGATCCCGCCGGCACCACCACGAAGAACTGGCTCACCACCAGCAGGACCAGCAACAACAGCACCAGGCGCACCGGATGGAGCCAAAGCTGCGGCGCCGCTGGGGATGGGGGCAAGCCTTCGGCGCTCGGACGGGCTTCCCCGATGCGGGGCTCCTCGAGGATCGCAATCATGCGCAACGGAGGGTTTGGTGCCGACCCTAGGGGTGTTTCCCGGCCCTTTACGGGCAACGCATCGCGCCGATCGATCACGGATTTGGATCGTTTTCAAAGGAAATCGCGCTTGTTCTGATGGTCAGCTTCTCCATACCCTTTCACCATGGTGAACGTGGTGCCTTGGCTGATTTCTCTTCCCTCCCTGATCTCGATTCCGCTCTCCTGGCTCCGCAAAGTCCTGCGGGCCTTGCCTTCACCCTCCTCTCCGCGGTGAGTGCCTTCGTTGCCACCAATCTCGACGACATCCTGCTCCTGTTGCTCTGCTTCTCCCAGATCAGCCATCGCCGCGGCGTGCTCGCGGTGATCGGTGGCCAATACCTCGGCCTCGGCCTGCTCGTGCTGGTGAGCCTCAGCGGGCTGCTCGGCCGCGGCCTTGTGCCCGCCTCCTGGCTCGGGCTGCTCGGGCTGCTGCCGATCAGCCTCGCGGTCTCCCGCTGGCTGGAGGCCAGCCCCCCGGAGGCCCCCGCCCCGAGCTCCGCCGCACCGGATCCTGCCGCTCCGCCTCCGCCCGCGGCCCTGGCGGTGGCGGCCCTCACCCTGGCCAACGGCAGCGACAACGTCGGCGTCTACCTGCCGCTCTTCGCCCGCGCCACCGCCGGCCAGGCCCTGCTCACCCTCGCGGTGTTCGCCGTGATGGTGGCCCTCTGGTGCGCCATCGCCTGGCGGCTCGTGCAGGCCCCCGGCCTCGGGGAGCTGTTGCGCCGCCACGGTCCACGCCTGATGCCGGCGCTGCTGGTCGCCCTCGGCATCTACCTCCTGATCGATGCCCACACCTTCGCCCACCGCGGCCTGGCCCTGCTCGCCCTGCTCTGCCTCGCCGCCCTGGCGGCCCCCCTGGCCCGACGGCCGCTGCCCTCCCTCGGGTTTTTCCCCGTTCCCGCCTCTCGCCTTCCCTCGCCATGACCTCTCCCTTCCCCTTGCCCTCCTCCCTCCCCCAGCGCCTGCTCGCCCTGCTGCTCGGCGGCCTCCTGTGGCTCTCCCTGCAGGCGCCGGTGCGCGCCGATCCCGGCCGCTTCCTCGCCAGCCCCTCCACCGCGGAACTGCAGGCCGAGCTCCAAGCCCTGCAAAGCTCCGCCGCCGCGACCTCCACCCCCGAGAGCCGCGAGCGGCTTGACGATCTCACCCGCCTCGCCAGCGCCATCGCCCGCTCCGACGATCGCGCCCAGCTCCACAACGACAGCCGCCACAACGTCGGCGTGTTTCTGCGCAACAAGAAGGATCCGTCCCGGACCCCCGCCCCCTTCACCGTGCTCGGCCCGGGCCAGGAAACCGATGACGACTACGAGCTGGTGGGCTTCTACGTGCCCGCGGCTGTCTCCCTGCGCTGGGAGCCGGGCGGTGCCCCCGCCGCCGCGCGGCCCCGCGTCGCCCGCCTCCTCGAGGGTCAACCCCTGCGGCTGACGGACCCGGCGGCGGACCCCGCAGCGGACCCCGCAGCCACGACCTATAGCCTCGATTTGCCGGTGTTTGCCCTGCTCCCCGCAGATTCCGCCGCCGCCCTCGTCGCCGAACTGCCCGCCTTCAGCCAGGCCGAGCTGGACGCCCAGCCGGTAACCGCCCCCACCGACTGAGCGGCGCCCACCCTCGCCCCCCATGCGAAACCCCAACCGCATCCGCGATCACCTCGCCAACGAGCGCACCTTCCTGGCCTGGATGCGGAGCGGCATCGCCCTGCTGGGCTTCGGGGTGCTGATCGTGCGGATCCGCCTGCTGCGCCCGCCCCTCGCCCCCCAGGCCCCCGGCAACGGCTGGCGGCTGGGGCTGGCCTTCACCCTGGTGGGGCTCCTGATGGTGCTGCTCTCCGCCTTTCACTACTTCGGCGTGCGGAACGACATCGAAGACGACACCTACGCCCCCCCCGATCGCTGGGTGCTGCTCGCCACCCTCGTGCTGCTGTCCCTCGGCTCCTGCGTCGTCTTTTACGTGTTCCAGGCGCCCTTCGACCCCGCCGCCCTTGTGCTGGTGGATTGATCAAGGCCGCCAGGGAAGGGATCGGGCGTTGCCGCTCCCCTTTAAACACCAAAAACCCGATCGAGTTACGGGAGTGTCTGTGGCAGGCTGGCGCTGCCCCTCCGGTTCCCCGCCGCCATGACCACTCCTTGGCTGGCCCCTCTGCCGGTGCTCGTCGCCGCGGTCGGCCTCATCGCCGCCGTGCTGGCCGGCTGGCTCAGCCCCGCCGAGGCCCTCGCTGGCTTCGGCAATCCCGCCGTGATCACCGTTGCCTGCATGTTCGTCCTCAGCGCCGCCGTGGCCCGCACCGGCGGGCTCGACCCGATCGAACGCTGGCTCGCCAGCGCCTCCGGCCCGGGCCTCTCCGCTCAGCTGCTCCTGCTCGCCCTCGTGGTGGGACCCCTCAGCGCCGTGGTCAGCAACACCGCGGTGGTGGCGCTCTTCATCCCGGTGGTGGAGCGCTGGTGCCGCAGCCTCGGCGTCTCCCCCGCCCGCATGCTCCTGCCCCTCTCCTTCCTCACCGTCCTGGCAGGGGTGGGCACCCTCCTGGGCTCCTCCACCAATCTTGTCGCCAGCAGCCTGGCGGACCAGCTGGGCTACGGACCCTTCGGCCTGCTCCAGTTCACACCGATGGCCCTGCCCCTCTATGCCGCCGGGGCCCTGCTGCTGGCCCTGCTGGCCCCCTGGCTGCTGCCCCGCCACGCCCCCGGGCCCGGGGGGGAGGATCTGCTGCGCGACCGGCAGGGGCGGGAGCCCCCTGGCGATCGGCGCGACCGCCTGCCCTGGGTGCTGTTCCTCCTCGCCGCCCTGCTGCTTCTCGCCCTCTGGCGCAGCGACGCCCTGGCGATCTGGGCGCTGCTGGCGGTGATCGGCCTGGTGCTCGCCCGGGTGCTCACCCCCCAGGAGGTGTACGCCGCGGTGCGCTGGGATGTGGTGGTGCTGCTGGCGGCCCTGCTGCCCCTGGCCGGGGTGCTGGGCCGCACCGGCGCGGATCGGTGGCTGGTGGAGCATTGGACGGCCCGGGTGGAGGCCTGGCCCCCCTACGGCCTCCTGATCGCCCTCTACCTGATGACGGCGCTGCTGACCGAGCTGGTCTCCAACCAAGCGGCCGTCACCCTGATGCTGCCGCTCGGCCTGGCCCTCGGCCAGGCCGGGGGGGTGAGCGCCCAGGCGGCGCTGGGGGTGATGACCTTCGCGGCCTCCCACAGCTTTCTCACGCCGATCGGCTACCCAACCAACACGATGGTGTACGCCCTCGGGGGCTACAGCTTCCTCGACTTCCTGCGACTGGGGCTGCCCCTCACCCTGCTGCTCAGCCTGCTCACCCCGGCCCTCGCCCTTGCCCTGTCCCCCTAGATACACATAGCCGATCGGATTAAGGGTATAACTGGCGTTCATGAGCGACCGCGCCATCACCGCCCACGCCCCTCTCGGGCCCCGCCCCTGAGGCGATGCACTTCGACCAGCTGCGCGTCTTCCTCTCCGTGGCCCGCCACCTGCATTTCAGCCGCGCGGCCGAGGAGCTCTACATCAGCCAGCCGGCGGTGAGCGCCGCGGTGGCCAAGCTCGAATCCCACTACGGCCTGCGCCTCTTCCACCGGGTCGGCCGCCGCGTCGAACTCACCGACGCCGGCCGCTTCCTGAACCGGGAGGGCCTGCGGCTGCTCGACAACGTCGCCCTGGTGGAGCGCGGCCTGCAGGAGTTCCAGGCCCTGCGCCGCGGCGTGCTCAGCCTCGGGGCCAGCCTCACGGTGGGCAATTACTGGCTGCCCTCCCATCTGCAGCGGTTCCGGGATCGCCATCGGGGCATCGAATTGCGCTGCGGCCTCGCCAACGCCGCCCAGGTGCTGGAGGGCACGAGCCAGGGGCAGTTCGATCTCTGCTTCGTCACCGGCTGGAGCGATGGCGAGGCGCCCCTCCCCCTCTCCGGGGCGGAGCCCCAGCTCTGCGCGGAGGAGGTGGGTCGCGAGCGGCTGGTGGTGGTGGTGGGGCGCGGCCATCCGTGGTTCGGCCGCGCTGAGCTCGCCGCCGTCGACCTGCGCCAGAGCCGCTGGGCGATGCGGGAGCGGGGCTCCGGCTCCCAGCGGCTGTTTGAGGCCACCCTGGCGCAGCTCGGCCTCTCCCCCGCCGACCTCGAGGTGTCCCTGGTGCTCAGCAGCGGCGAGATGCAGAGGGCCCTGGTGATCGAGGGCGGCACCGCCGCGGCCCTCCCCGAAACGATGGTGCGCCGGGAGCTGGATCTCGGCCTGCTCTGGCCCCTGGCGATCGCGGGCTGCCGCGTGGGCGATCAGCCCATCTGGATGGTGCGGCAGGCCCGCCGCCAGCCCACCCCGCTGCTGGAGGCCTTCGCCCAGCTGATTCGCGAACCCGCCAGCCCCTAGCCGAAGCGCCGCCGGCTGCGGGGCAGCACATGCAGCTGGGTACCGTTGGTCAGGCCGCTGCCCTTGGCCGCCGCGGCCCGCTCCGCCGTGAGTTGGGCGTGGATCACCCGCCCGTCGGCGAGCTGCAACTCGGCCTGGGTTTCCTTGCCGAGGTGAATCACCCGTTTCAACACCGCCGGCAGGCTCTCCGGCTTCGGTTCATCGTGCAGCTCCAGATCCTGGGGGCGCACGTATTCGTTGGGGAAGAGCTCGTTCACCTCCCCCACGAAGCGCATCACGAAGGGAGTGGCGGGGTGGTCGTAAATCTCCGCCGGGCTGCCGGTCTGCTCGATCCGCCCGGCATTCATCACCACGATGCGGTCGGCCACCTCCATCGCCTCCTCCTGGTCATGGGTGACGATCACGGTGGTGACGCCCGTCTGCTCCTGCAGATTGCGCAGCCAGGCCCGCAGCTCCTTGCGCACCTTCGCGTCGAGGGCGCTGAACGGTTCATCGAGCAGCAGCACCTGGGGCTCCACCGCTAGCGCCCGGGCCAGGGACACCCGCTGGCGCTGGCCGCCGGAGAGCTGGAACGGGTAGCGGCCCGCGTAGCTCTGCAACTGCACAAGCTGCAGCAGCTCCTCCACCCGCTGGCGCACGCGGCCGGGGCTCCAGCGGCGCAGGCGCAGGCCGAAGGCGATGTTCTCCCGCACCGTCAGATGCTTGAACAGGGCGAAGTGCTGAAACACGAAGCCCACATGCCGCTCCTGCACCGAGAGGGCGGTGGCATCGGAACCGTTGAGATACACGCGGCCCTGATCCACCGGCTCCAGGCCAGCCACCATCCGCAGCAGCGTGCTCTTGCCACAGCCGGAGGGTCCGAGCAGGGCCACGAGGGAGCCGGTCTCCACATCGAGGCTGAGGTCGTCGATGGCCCGGAATGCGCCGAAGCTCCGGCTGACGTTGCGGATGCGGATCCCCATGGGTCAACCGACACAGCCCCCAAGTTGATGGCGGCGACCCCGGGGGTGGGGTGATTCCCGCCAGGAGCGCCTGTAGCCAGGATTACATCGGGCGCGCCCTGAGGCCCCCTGTGCTTCAGGCCACCCGGCCCCGATACGGTATCCAGTCAGCCGCGGTAGTGGGAATCCACCCAGCAGCGGGGCAGGGCTTCGCCGGAGGGAAAGCTCAGCTCTTCCTTCTCGAAATGGTGCGGATCCTGCAGCTCCTCTCCGCCGTGAATGCGGGCGTGCACCGTGGGGGCGAAGGGATCCACCAGGGCTTTGAGGTCGAGCACCTCCACCAGGGAACCGTTCTGTTCGCCGTGTTGGTTGAGTTTCAGGAACATCGTCCGTGAGCGTCTGTCGTCAGTGTCGGCGTGCGACCGGCCCGGTGGTGGCGGTCGTAACAGTTCGTCCGTCACGCTCCAGCCAACGGTCCGTCCCCCACGCTCAGCCGAGCGGGGCGGGGCCGTCGAGCAGGTGGTCCTTGCTGGCCTTGAGGTCTTTCCATAGCCGGCGGATGCGGCTGTAGGCCTGCTCCTGACTGAGCTTGCCATTGGCCTGCAGGGCCACGATCAGCCCCACCCGGTCGGCGAAGGTCTCCAGGTTTTGGTGGAACACCAGCCGCTCGGGGCTCCAGTCGGCCCCCCGGTAGCTGCCGTGGGCCTCCATCGGCGCGCGAATCTCCTCCGGCCCGTCCCCTCCGGAACCCCTGCGGGTGGCTTCTGGGCGTTCGTTGGCGCTCACGGCGACGGACCGAATCGCCCCATCCTGGCCTCCCTGCGGCGGCGGCGGCCGCTCCCACCCCATCGAGGCGGGCACAATGATTCCATCCACGCCCGAACCGGTTGCGTTCTGCCCCCCCAGCCCCCCGCGCGGCCGCTCGCGGGCCCGCGGCGGCCCTTCCGCCGGGGGCGGCCCTGGGCCTCCGCCTGGGCGTCATCGTGGGCGTCGCCCTGGCCGGCTGCGGCAGCCAGACCGTACGCCCGCCGGCACCCTTGGCGGTGAGCGTGGAGCCGGTGGCGGCCTATCCCTTCCCCGAGGAGGTGCGCACCATCAGCACCCTGGAGGCGCCGGAGGAGGTGAACCTGGCCGCCCAGGCCGGCGGTCGGATCCAGAGCCTTCGGATTCGCCAGGGCGATCGGGTGCGCCAGGGCCAGCTGCTGGTGGTGCTCGATCAGACCCAGCTGCGGGAGCAGGTGCGCGCTCTGGAGGGCCAGCGGCAGGAGAGCCTGTTGAACTACCAGCGCTTCGAGTTCCTGGCGCGGCAGGGAGCCGCCAGCGCCATCCAGCGCGATGCCCAGCGCCAAAATCTGCTGGCGGCGGATGCCAGCCTGCGGGCCCGGCGAGCCGACCTGGCCTACAAAGACCTGCGCGCCCCGATCGAGGGGGTGGTGAGCGATGTGGCGGTGAAACCCGGCGACGTGATCAGCGCCGGCACCCCCTTCACCACGATCCAGCGCAGCACCCGGCTGCTGGCCCGACTGGAGGTGCCGTCCCGCTACGGCCAACGGGTGCGGCTGGGGCAGAGCGTGCGGCTGAGCGCCGCGGATGCGGCCTCTCAGGCCGGCGGGACGGGCCCTGAGGTGGAGGGCCGCGTGCTGTCGATCGACCCCCGGGTGAACAGCGCCAGCCAAACCTTTCTGGTGAAGGCGGCCGTGGCCAATCCCGGCGGTCGCTTCCGCAATGGCGAGCGGGTCGCCACCCGCCTGCGGCTCGGCACCCGGCCCCAGCTGGCGGTGCCGGCCCTGGCGGTCACCCGCATCAGCGGCCAAACCTTCGTGTTCCTGGCCGGAAGTCGGGCCGCGCTGGAGCGCAGCCCCGGCCCGCTCCCGCCCGCAGCCCCGGCCGGCCTGCCCCCCTCCACCCGCTTCGCCCTGCAGCGACCCGTCCGCCTGGGCCGTCTTCAGGACGGCCGCTACCCGGTGCGTCAGGGGCTGGCACCGGGCGAGACGCTGATCGTCAGCAACCTGATCAGTCTGCGCCATGGCACCCCGGTGACGCCCCGATGAACGAGGCCGGAGCCCAAGGAGCCGAGGGGCCCCCGGTGCCCCTGGAGCGGCAGGTGGCCGACCTGGCCGCCCAGGTGGCGGAGCTGGCATCCCA